>JBBQJX010000064.1:0-8257 GCA_038326295.1 Sphingomonadales bacterium | reverse complement strand
GCTGTGGCCGCTGATCCCGCGCGCGCTGGCTCTGCCTAGCCCTTCGCAACTGCAGGCGGCGAACGACGAACTGCGCGCGAGCATCGCCGAGCGCGACTCGGCCCTCGATGCTCTCCGCCGCGAAGAGGCCGAGCGCCAGCGCGCGGAGGCAATGCTGCGCCAATCGCAGAAAATGGAGGCGATCGGCCAGCTCACGGGCGGCATCGCGCACGATTTCAATAATCTCCTGATGGTGGTGAGCGGCAATCTGGACCGCGCCAAACGCCTGATGGGGGAGCCCGCGCCCGAGGTGGATCGCTCGCTAGAGCGCGCGCGCGAGGGCACCGAACGCGCGGCGAAGCTGACGCAGCAACTGCTCGCCTTCGCGCGGCGAGCGCCGCTGGTGGAGGAACGGCACGATCTGAACGCGCTGGTCAGGTCCACGCTCGATCTGGTGCGCCCGACGCTGCGGGAAGTGGCGTTCGATCTCTCGCTTGCAGAGGATCTGTGGCCGGTACAAGTCGATCCGAACCAGACCGAAAATGCGCTTTTGAACCTCCTCGTCAATGCGCGCGACGCGATGCCTGCGGGGGGCCGGATCGCGATCTCGACGCGCAACGTCGCGGACGTACCGGGGCTGCCGAACGGCGCAGTCGAGCTGGTGTTGAGCGACACGGGTCTGGGGATGAGCGAGGCGATCCGCGCACAGGCGTTCGAACCGTTCTTCACGACCAAGCCGGTCGGCAAGGGAACCGGCATGGGGTTGGCGCAGGTGTACGGTTTTGTCAGCCAATCCGGAGGAAATGCCAGCTTGACGAGTGCCCCGCACGAGGGGACTAGCGTGACAATTCAACTACCGCGAGCCGCCGGATGATCACGGGTAATTTGCCTGCCAAGACGATCCTCTACGTCGAGGACGAGCCGCTGGTGCGCGAGGTCGTCGCGCTCGAACTCGAGGACGCGGGCTTCATCGTGCGCGAGGCGGAGGATGGGCTGCAGGCGGTGGCGCTGATCGAAGCGGGCGAGCGCTTCGACGCGCTGGTGACGGACATCCGGATGCCGGGCGGGGTCGATGGTCTCGAAGTTGCCGAACGCGCGCGCCAGGCGCACCCGGCGGTGCCGGTGCTGTATTCCTCGGGCTTCAGCCCCGATCCGCTGCGGCTGGTGCCCGGCGGGCGGCTGTTCGCCAAGCCCGTCAAGGTCGCCGCGATGGTGGCAGCGCTGGGCGAACTGGGCGTGGTGCCCTGAGCGCAGCGCGTCCGGGGCTTCAGCGCGGGTTCAACGCATTGCCGATACGCTGCGGCGCATGAACAAACCCCTGCTCGCGCTCGTGCTGTCGCTCCCCTCCCTGCCCGCCTGCGCCGCGCTCTCCGAGGTGGCGGCGCACCTGAAGGCCACGCGCACGCTCGCCGCCGATTTCACCCAGACTGCCGCGACGGGCGCAGTCGAGCGCGGGCGCATGACGCTCGCACGACCGGGTCGCGTGCGCTTCCAGTATGCGGTCAGCCCCAAGCTGGTGGTGGCAGACGGGCGCGCGCTCAACCTGATCGATTACCGCGTGGCGCAGGTCACCTCGTGGCCGATCCGGGGGACGCCGCTCGCGGTGCTGCTCGACGATACGCTCGATCTCGCGCGCTATGCCAAGGTGGTGCGCGACGATGCGCGCGAGATCGCGGTCGAGGCGGCGGACCCGAGGCACCCCGAATATGGGGTAACCACGATATCCTTTGCGCGCGACTCGGGTGCGCCGGGTGGCCTGCGCGAGACCGGATGGGAGGTGCGCGACGCGCAGGGCAATCTGACGCGCGTGGCGTTGGGCGCGGTTACATTCAATTCGGCGGTGGATCAGGCGCTTTTCCGTTTCCGGGATCCCCGCCCGAAGAGAATCCCCGGAAAAGGATGATTCCATTCATTGCAATGACAGATGTGCTGACGTATATCGATGAGGCTGAAGGAGCGGATGGGATTTGCCCCCTGTTGCCCGTTCGTTCGCCAGCTGCGTGACGAGCGCAAACCGGCCCCCGCTCCATGCCCCCGGAGCGGGGGCCAATTTGTGTCTGGGGTATGCGGCAGATGCCTTTCGTCGGCGCGCCGCGTTCGGCATCGACAACGCCCGAGGGGAGACCACGACATGGCTGCCGGACTGGTCGCGCTGCTCGACGACGTTGCCGCGATCGCCAAGCTTGCCGCCGCGTCGCTGGACGATGTCGCCGCTGCCGCCGGCAAGGCGGGCGTAAAGGCGGCGGGCGTCGTCATCGACGATGCCGCCGTAACGCCGCGCTACGTCACCGGCCTGTCCCCTGCACGCGAACTGCCGATCATCGGCCGCATCGCGCTGGGGTCGCTCAGGAACAAGCTTCTCATCCTGCTCCCCGCCGCGCTCGCGCTGAGCGCGTTCGCGCCGTGGGCGATCACGCCGATGCTGATGATCGGTGGCGCTTACCTGTGCTTCGAAGGCGCGGAGAAGCTGGTTCATACCCTGAGCGGAAACCCCCACGCTGACCCCGCCGACGAGGTTGCGGACCCCGCCCTGCTCGAAAAGCGCCGAATCGCGGGCGCGATCCGGACCGATCTCATCCTGTCGGCTGAAATCATGGCGATCGCGCTCGCGCAATTGCCCCCGATGGGGCTCGTTCTGCGCGCCGCCGCGCTCGCCGCCGTCGGCGCGGCGATCACTGTGGGCGTCTACGGCGTCGTCGCGCTCATCGTCAAAATGGACGATATCGGACTTTGGCTTGCCGCCCGCCCCACCGCCGCTGCGCGCGCGTTCGGCCGGGGGCTGGTCGAGGCCATGCCCATCGTGCTGCGCGCGCTCGCCACGATCGGCACGGCGGCGATGGTCTGGGTAGGCGGCGGCATCCTGATCCACGGGCTGGAGACGTTCGGCCTCGCCGCCCCCGCGCATGCGCTTAACGCCGCTTCCGGACACGCCGCCGCTGCCGTCCCGGCGCTCGGTGGCCTGGTTCACTGGGCCGTCGGCGCAGCCGGTTCGGCGGTCGTCGGCTTCGCTGTTGGGGGCGCGATCGTCGGCGTTCTGCGGATCGTCCGCCCCGCCCGCTGACCCGCTTCGGTTCCTCGGCCGCACGTCCTAGATGGAAGCGATGCCCACTCTCACTGTCGCCTCCTGGAACATCAACTCGGTCCGCGCGCGCCTGCCCATCGTCGAGCGGTTCCTGATCGAGCATGCGCCCGACGTGCTGTGCCTCCAGGAAACCAAGGTGGAAAACGCCGCCTTCCCGCGCGAGATGTTCGCGCGGCACGGCTATACGCACATGGCGCTGCACGGCCAGCGGATGCACCACGGTGTCGCCACGCTCAGTCGCCTGCCGTTCGTCGAGGAGGCGCGCGCCGACTGGCAGGCCAATGGCGAGGCGCGGCATGTGGGCATCCGGCTGGAAAGCGGCGTGCGCGTGGAAAATGTATATGTGCCCGCCGGGGGCGATGTGCCGGATCGGGTGCTCAATCCGAAGTTTGGGCAGAAGCTCGATTTCCTCGCGCGGATGACCGAGTGGTCGGCGGCGGTGCGCGTGCCCTCGATCCTAGTCGGCGATCTCAACATCGCGCCGCTCGAATGCGACGTGTGGAGCCACAGGCAATTGCTCGATGTGGTCAGCCACACCCCGATCGAGGTGGAAACGCTGGCGCGGCTGGCGGCCTCGCACGATTGGATCGATCTCGGCCGACGGTTCGCGCCCGCCCCGCAGCGGTTGTTCACGTGGTGGAGCTACCGCGCGAGGGACTGGGCGCTGAGCGATCGCGGGCGGCGGCTCGATCACATCTGGGCCAGTCCGCACGTGGCGGCGCAAGCGGTGGCATCGCATGTTGTAGAGCCCGCGCGCGGCTGGGAGCGGCCATCGGATCATGTGCCGCTGCTCGCGAGCTTCGCGCTGTGAGCCCCGCCGAGACGGCGGCGCGTGCGTTCCGGCGCGGCGATCCGGTGGTGGTCGGCGGGCTGCCGGTGCGCGCGGTCGAGACGGCGGGCGAAGACGGCACGACGCTGCTGATTACCTGCGAGCGCGCGACGGCACTCAAGCTCGGTAATCAGCGCGCCGCAGCCGATGCGCTCTCGAGCGGGGCGGCTGTGGCGCTTGTCGGGCCGTTCACGGCGGTGGCGGCGCGCGACATCGCCGACCCCACGCGCGATCTGGCCGAGCCGCTGAAGGGTCCGTTCCGGACCATCCTCGTCGCACGACCGGAGGCGGCGGCGGCCGCGCTCCGGCTGGCGAAGATCGCGGGGCTGCTGCCCGCCGTGTTCGTGGACGATATCGATGCCGGGCTGGCGGTCAGCGCCGCCGAGGTGGCCGCGTTCGATCGCGCGCCAACGCTGCACATCGTGGGCCGAGCGCGGCTCCCGGTAAGCACCGGCGACGGCGAGCTGATCGCGTTTCGCAGCGATGGCGGCGGCCCCGAACATCTCGCACTGCTGCTCGGCCGCCCAGCACTCGACGTCCCCGTGCTGACCCGGCTGCACAGCAGCTGCCTGACGGGCGACATCCTCGGTTCGCTGCGCTGCGATTGCGGCCCGCAATTGCACGCCGCGATGGCGCAGCTGGCGGCGGCGGGCGGTGTGCTGCTGTATCTCCAGCAGGAAGGGCGAGGCATCGGGCTGGTCAACAAGCTGCGCGCCTACGAGCTTCAGGATCAGGGCTTCGACACGCTAGACGCCAACGAGCGGCTCGGATTCGCGGCCGACGAGCGCGACTTCCGCCTCGCAGCCGCAATGCTGCGCGCGCTGGGCGTCGGTGCGGTCCGGCTGCTCACCAACAACCCGGGCAAGGTCGCCGCGCTCGAAACGGCAGGCGTCCAAGTGACCGAGCGCGTGGCGCTGGCGGTGGGCGCGGGGACGGACAACGCCGCCTATCTGGAGACCAAGCGCGCGCGTGCCGGGCATCTGTTCTAGCGCGGTTGTCGATCAGTCCGCTCCACCGCCTTGGGAGCGCGATTGCAGGGGTTTAACGCCGTCCTCGTGCGGTTCGGCATCGGAGCGCGCGAGTGGATCGCGACGATGATTGCGCGCGCATGGTGGGCGAAGGCTCCACCACGCTCCGCAGGGCGCATCCGGAGCTGTCGCCCGCCCGCGTCTTGCCTTCCCAGGCCACGTCGCTAACGCGAGCGGCATGGCCGAACCTGCCGCGCCCACACCGCTCCATGCGCTTCACCTCGAACTGGGTGCGCGCATGGCCGAATTCGCCGGCTACGCACTGCCGATCCACTATGCGAAGGGCATCCTTGCCGAGCACCTTCACACGCGCGCCGCCGCGAGCCTGTACGATGTGAGCCACATGGGCCAGATCGGCCTTACGCCTGCCGCCGACGCCGCGTGCGCGCTCGAAGCGCTGGTCCCCGCCGACATTGCGGCGCTGGGCGAAGGCCGCCAGCGCTATGCCCTGTTCACCAATCCGGCCGGTGGCGCGATCGACGATCTCATGGTCGCGCATTTGCCCGGCGAAATCCTGCTCGTCGTCAACGCGGCGGGCAAGGCGGACGATCTCGCGCATCTGCGCGCTCACTTGCCGACCCGCGTCGCGATCGAACCGCGCTTCGATCGCGCGCTGATGGCGCTGCAGGGGCCGCTGGCCGAGTCCGCGCTCGCCGCGCTGTGTCGAGAGGCCGCCACCATGGGCTTCATGGACGCGCGCCGCCTCGACGTGGCGGGGTTCCCCGCGACCGTCACGCGCTCGGGCTATACCGGCGAGGACGGGTTCGAGATTGGAGTTGCGGCCGAGGACGCCGCGCCCGTCGCGCGCGCGCTCCTCGCCCAGCCGGGCGTGATGCCTGCCGGGCTGGGCGCGCGCGATTCGCTGCGGCTCGAAGCCGGGCTGTGCCTGTACGGCCACGATCTGGACCCGACGACCACGCCCGTCGAGGCCGCGCTCATATGGGCGATCCAGAAGTCGCGCCGCCCCGGCGGCGAACGCGCGGGCGGGTATCCGGGCTCGGATGTTATTGCCGAGCAGCTTGCCGACGGCCCGTCACGCCGCCGCGTCGGCCTCAAGCCCGAGGGCCGCGCCCCCGTGCGCGATCCCGCCCCCCTCTTCGCCGCCGAAGCAGGCGGCGAGGCGATCGGCACCGTGACCTCGGGCGGCTTCGGTCCCACAGTTGGCGGCCCCATCGCGATGGCCTATGTCGCCGCGCAACATGCGGCCCCGGGCACGCGGCTCTGGGCCGAGGTGCGCGGGCGGCGGCTGGCGGTGGATATCGTGCCGCTGCCCTTCGTTCCCCCCGCATTCAAACGCTGACAGGACGGCCACACCGATGCTGCATTATTCCAAAAGCCACGAATGGATCCGCGTCGATGGCGAGATCGCCACCGTGGGCATCACCGCGCACGCGGCCGAGCAGCTGGGCGACCTGGTGTTCGCCGAAGCCGAGTCTGCGGGCACGACGGTCAGTGCGGGCGGACAGGCGGCCACGGTCGAATCGGTCAAAGCCGCGAGCGAAGTGTATTCGCCGGTGTCGGGCGAGATCGTCGAGGGCAATCCCGCGCTCGCGGCCGATCCTGCGCTCATCAATACCGATCCCACCGGCGAAGGCTGGCTGTTCAAGCTGCGGCTATCGGACCCCGCGCAGGTGGATGCGCTGATGGACGAGGACGCCTATAACGCGATGCTTCTCGACGCCTGACCCCGAGGCCGTATTGACGCATGACATCTGGGCGGACACCCGCCCGCGCTCGACCGAATTCGCCTGTCGCCACATCGGCCCCGCCGATGCCGAGATCGATGCGATGCTGGGCGCCGTGGAGGCGGACAGCCTCGACGCGCTGACACGCCAGGCCATCCCGGCTGCGATCCTTGACGATGCGCCGCTGGGATTGGGCGCGGCGCTGACCGAGGGCGCGATGCTGACGAAACTGCGCGCAATGGGCGCGAAGAACCGCATCATGACTCACCTGATCGGGCAGGGCTATCATGGCACCGTGTTGCCGCCGGTCATCCAGCGCAACCTGCTGGAAAACCCCGCCTGGTACACCGCCTACACCCCTTATCAGCCCGAGATCAGCCAGGGGCGGCTCGAAGCGCTGCTCAATTTCCAGACGCTGGTGTGCGATCTGACCGGGCTCGACGTGGCGAACGCCTCGCTGCTCGATGAGGCCACCGCCGCCGCCGAAGCGATGGCGCTGGCGCGGCGCGTGGGCAAGGCGAAGGGGGACGGCTTCTTCGTCGATTCGCAGGTCCATCCGCAGACGCTCGCGGTGCTGCGCACGCGCGCCGAACCGCTGGGGTGGCGGCTGGTGGTGGGCGATGTGGGCTCGGCGGACGCCGAAGGGCTGTTCGGCGCGCTGATCCAGTATCCGGGCACGCATGGCTGCCTGTACGACGACCGCGAGCACATCGCGCGCCTGAAGGCGGCGGGCGTGATCGTGGCAATGTCGGCCGATCCGCTCGCGCTGACGCTGCTGACCCCGCCGGGCGAACTCGGCGCGGATATCGCGATCGGATCGATGCAGCGCTTCGGCGTGCCGATGGGCTTTGGCGGGCCGCACGCGGCCTATATGGCGGTCCGCACCGCGTATCAGCGCGCGCTGCCGGGGCGGCTGGTAGGCCTCTCGATCGACACCAGCGGGCAACCGGCGGCGCGGCTCGCGCTCCAGACGCGCGAGCAGCATATCCGGCGTGAAAAGGCGACGAGCAACATCTGCACAGCCCAGGTGCTGCTGGCGAACATCGCGGGAATGTTCGCGGTCTATCACGGGCCGGACGGGCTGCGCGAGATCGCGAGCCGCGTGCACCGGCTGACCGCGATCCTGCACGCGGGGCTGGGCGCGCTCGGGCATGACCCACGCAACGACACCTTCTTTGATACGGTGAGCGTGGACGCGGGCGACCGCGCGCCCGCCATATTGGAGGCCGCGCGCGCCGGGGGGATCAACCTGCGCGATGCGGGCCATGGCCGCATCGGCATCGCATTGGACGAGACTAGCACGCCCGAGACGGTCGAGGCGGTCTGGCACGCGTTCGGCGGCGCTCCCGAGGTGACGGCGGTGCCCGAGGGCATTCCCGCCTCGCTGCGGCGCACGTCGCCCTATCTCACCCACCCCGTCTTCCACGCGCACCGCTCCGAGACCGAACTGATGCGCTACATGCGGCGGCTGGCGGACCGCGATCTGGCGCTCGATCGCTGCATGATCCCGCTCGGCAGTTGCACGATGAAGCTGAATGCGGCGGCCGAGATGATCCCCATCTCGTGGCCCGTCTTCGCCTCGCTCCACCCGTTTGCACCCGAGGACCAGGCGCGGGGCTATGCCGAACTCGCGGACAATCTGCGCGCTTGGCTG
>JBBQJX010000063.1:0-8262 GCA_038326295.1 Sphingomonadales bacterium | reverse complement strand
AATCTCATCCTGAACGAGGAAACAGTATTCGGCATCCGGGTCGGCGCTAATGGCAATTGCTGCACCGAGATCGACAACCTTACGTTCTCGATCAGCGCGGCGGTGAGCGATCCCACCCCTGGCGTGGGGGTTCCCTCCCCCACGCCGACTGCTGAGCCCACCACCTCCGTGGCCGACCAGGCGATTTTCGTGCCCGAGCCCGGTGCAGGCATCGCGCTGATCGCGGGTCTCGGCCTGCTGGGCATGGCGCGTCGCCGCCGCGCCTGATTGCCGTTCAGGGGCGGGGTAAACGGCGTTTCCCCCGCCCCCGAGCGGATATGCCCAACGCCGGGCGGGGTGCCGTGTCGCAACAGGCTACCGCACAACGACCACACCGGCCGGGCAGCCGCGCGCGCCGCTAGAGCAGACCGGTCAGGCGCGCCGGGGTGAGAAGCTGCGGCAGCGCCTCGACGCGGCCATCCGGGTGATAGAACAGGTATAGCGGCACGCCCGAGCGGCCATTGGCCTCGAGGAAGCGCGTGATCGCGGGATCGGCGCGCGTCCAGTCGCCCACCAGCGTCACCACCCCCGCGCGCGCAAAGGCCTTGGCGACGCCGGCATCCGCGAGCGCGCCGCGTTCGTTGACCTTGCACGTGATGCACCAATCGGCGGTGAAATAGACGAAGGCGGGGTGCCCGGCGGCGCGCGCGGCGGCGAGCGCGGGTTCGCTGAACGCGCGTGCGCGCAGCGGCCCGGCGAGTTCGGCGGATGCGGCGGCGGGGGGCGCGGGGACGACCGCGAGCACCGCGGCGACCGCGACGGCCGCGCCCAGCGCCAGCGGCAGGGCGAACCCGCCGCCGCCGCGCTGGCGCGCGCCGAGCCACCACAGCGCCAGCCCGAGGCCGAGCGCGCCCGCGAGCGCGAGCGTCATCCCCGCCACCCCCGCCTGGCGCCCCAGCACCCAGGCAAGTGCCAGCGCGGTCAGGAACATCGGCACGCTCAGGATATGGCGAAGCCGCGCCATCCACGCGCCGGGTTTGGGCAGGCGCTGACGCACCGCGGGCCAGTAGCCGAGCGCGAGGAAGGGCAGCGCCAGCCCCAGTCCCAGCCCCGCGAACACCGCCAGCCCGGCGAGCGGCGGCAGCACGAGCGCCGCGCCGAGCGCCACCGCCATGAACGGCCCGCTGCACGGCGTGGCGACGAAGGCGGCGAGCACCCCGGTCCAGAAACTGCCCGCCGGGCCCTCCTTGCGCGTGAGCCGATCGCCCGCACCCGCGCCGCCGATATCGATCTCGAATAGGCCCGCCAGATTGAGCGCGATCGCGGTCATCAGCAGGAAGAGCCCCAGGATCACGCGCGGGTCCTGCAACTGGAATGCCCACCCCGCCGCGATCCCGCCCGCGCGCAGAGCGAGGATGACCGCGCCCAGCCCGGTGGTGGTGACGAGTGTGCCCGCCGTATAGGCGCGCGCGTCCGCGCGGGCAGCCGCGGGGGCAATGTTGCTGCGCGCGAGCGCCAGCGCCTTCAAGCTGAGGATCGGGAACACGCACGGCATCACATTGAGCAACAACCCCCCCGCAATCGCGAGCGCGAGCGCGACGGGGAGCGTGGGGCCGGTGGCGTCGGTTTCGCGCGCGGTGGCGGCACCGGTTGCGGGGACAACCCCCGGTGCGGCGTCGATCGCATAGCCGATCACGCCCGAGGGCGTCTCCACGCGCAGTACGCCCGACACCCTGCCGGGCACGGCCCCGGGCGCGGCGGCGGTTTCGAGCCGGAGCAGCGATCCGGCGCGGGTGACGCTCTGGGCTGCGGAATAGACCTGCGCACCGTCCGCATCGGCGAAGAAGTGCGCGGCGGTGGCGCTGCCGGGGACGGGAGCGGCAAGGACGAGGCGGCCGCCGACCGAGGCGAATGTCGCCCCCGCCAGTGGCACGGGCAACGCGGCGCGCGCGGCGGCGAGGCGGGGGGCGGTTGCGGGATCGGGCGTGCCATCGCCGACTGCCAGAGCCACCTCAATCATCGCCCGCTCGGGCACGCACAGGTCCGCGCTGCACACGAGGTAATCGAGCTTGAGCGCGATGGGGAACGCCGCCCCGGGCCGCGCATCGGCGGGGACGGCAAGATCGATCAGCAGCGTCGCAGGGCCGCTGTAGACGTGGTTCATGATGCCCTGCACCAGCAACGGCTCGGGCACCGGGTAGCGCGGCACGGCGGCGGTGGTGCCGGGCGGCAGCGTCCAGCCGAGCCGGTTTTCCGCCCCCGCCTCGCCCGGATTGCGCCAGTAGCTGTGCCAGCCCGGCTGCGGCGTGATGGTGACGCCGAGTGTGAGGGGGCGACCGGGGACGGGGCGCGCGCTGGCCGCGATCAGCTCGACGCGCGCATGCGGATTGGTGACGACCGACTGCGCGTGCGCCGACGGTGCGAGAAACAGCAGGAGAAGAAGCCAGAGCGCGCGCATGGGAAAGTCCTACAACCGGTGCCCGCCATTCGGCCAGCGATGCGCGCGGGTTACTGGACCACGGGCATCCGCCGCGCCGCCTTGTCGCGCGAGCGCTGCGTGAACCACATCAGGACCAGCGCGCTTTCATAAAGCAGCAGCAGCGGGATCGCGAGGCTGACCTGGCTCATGATATCGGGCGGCGTCAGCACGGCCGCGACGACGAACGCGCCGACGATTGCGTAACGACGGGCACCGACGAGTTGCGCGCGGGTGACGATGCCCGCGCGCTCGAGCAGCATCAGCAGGACGGGCAGCAGGAAGGCGATGCCGAACGCCCAGATGATGTTGGTGACGACCGAGAAATAATCGCCGATCGACGGCAGCGCGTTCAGCTGGATCCCCTGCGACGATTTCTGGCTGTTCAGGCCGAAGCGGATGAAATTGGGGACCGCGAACAGGTACGCCACCGTCCCGCCCAGCCCGAAGAGGAAGGGCGTGGCGAGCAGGAATGGCGCGAAGGCGCGCTTCTCCTTGCGATACAGGCCGGGCGCGATGAACCCCCATAGCTGGTTGGCGATCACGGGAAAGGAGACGAAGAACGCCGCCTGGAAGGCGATCTTGATCTGGACGAAGAAGGCTTCGTAGAGCTTGGTGTAGATGAGCTGTCCGGCATTCTTGCCGACCGCCTCTGCGTACGGATGCACAAGGAAGGCGAACAGCCGGGGCGTCTGCCAGTAAGCGAGACAGAACGAGACGAGCAGCGCGGCGACGCAGTAGAGCAGCCGCCGCCGGAGCTCGATCAGATGGTCGAGAAGCGGGGCTTTGCTATCGTCGATGTCCCTCACGTCCGGGCGGGAGCGCTGGCGGCAGGGGCGACTTCGGGCTCGGCGTCGACAAACGGAACCGCGTGATCTTCAAGAATATATCCGGGATCGGCGGGGAAATCGGCGGACGGCGCGGGCGGGATCGCCGGATCGTGCGCCAGCGGGTAAATGGGATCGGCGCCCGGGGATGACATGATCGCCCGATTTTCGGACTCCCAGCGCTTGTTCATCTCCTCGATCTCGGATTCGCGCACCATCGTATCGAAGCCCGCGCGCACATGTCTGGCCATACCCCGCGCGCGCCCGACCCATTGGCCGACGGTGCGCAAGACGCGCGGCAAATCCTTGGGACCGATCGCGAGCAAAGCCACCACTGCGATCAGCGCCAGCTCGGAACTATCGATATCGAACATCGGCCGGCCGGGCCCCTGCGACTAGCGCGGCTCGTGCGAGGGCGGCGGCGGCGCGCGATCGGCTACGGGCGGGACTGCCGAAGGCGCGGGCGGCTCGTGAAGCCGGGCGGCGGGTGCGTCATCGTCCGCCATGCCTTTCTTGAAGCTTTTGATGCCCTTGGCGAAATCGCCCATGATGTCGGGAATACGTCCGCGGCCGAACAGGACGAGCACGACGACGAGCACGATCAGCCAGTGCCAGATGCTCAATGAACCCATCGGAAATTCTCCAGCGCGCAAGGCAGCGCCTGCGATGCACCGCACCCGTGCAGGTGGGGCGAAACACGAGCTTTGTCCAGCGCGGGCCCGAACGCGCGCGGCTTCTGCCGATCGTCGGATCATAGGCACGCCTCGACGCCGAAACGACAAAAAGTTCCGTTAAAATGGTATTTGCCGGCCAGACTGGCGATTGACCGCCTAATACCGCGCGTGCCCTAAGGCGGCACACTCAGTTTAACCCGCAGTATTCGCGGTCGAGAGCATCGGAAAACTATATCTCCGAAACGGTCGCGATATCGTCGTGCGCTTTTTTGGCGACTTAATGGGACGAGGGCTATGGCAGCCTGCGGGGAAATCTGTTCGTGTTATTGGGGACTTGCAGTGAGCAATCGTTTATTTCTGACCATCGTTTCGATCTTTGCGCTGTCGTTCTCGGCGGCGGATGCACGGATTGCCGATCCGGCCGGAGATGCCGAAGCCGCCGCGACGATTACCAATGCCGATATCGGCACGGGCGCGCCAAACGGCAGCCCGGAGGAAAGCGCGCCCGTCGTGGTTTCGACCGAGCCTTTCGACGACGCCTCGGCAAGCGCAACGCCATCGGCTGCGTCGAACCCCGAGCTCGCCGCGATCATGAACGCGAGCGGTGATCCCGCGACGCCGGTTGCCGGAACCTGGAGCGAAAGCGCGACGCGCGACTATTACAACGGCACGATTAGCCTAGCGTGGCAGAATACCTTGGGCGACTATCTGCCCACGCTGATCGGCAGCGCGACCGTTCCCGATCTCAATCATCGGCAAACGATCGACATTCCCGTCACGGGCAACGATTTTTATGTCCTGAACGATGGCCGGGGAAGCGCCATCTTCTTCGCCCGCAATGCCACGGACACCACGGTTCGTCCGACGTTGATCGTCAATGGCACAACAAGCTACACCGCAACGCGCGATGTCGCGTTACTGTCGAGCACGGCCTCGTCGGTCGGCACCGCCAATACTTTGAACGATCGGCAAGCGATGCTGATCGCCTTCGATAAATACCATCCGCTCCAGGGCGACACCGCAGTTCTACGCCTGACGACGGATACACAGTATACCACGCACACGCTCAGCGTGTATCGGCCCGACGTCCGGTTCGTATTCCCGACGATCGATGCGGTTATCGATCCCACGGTTGTACGCGACATACGGTCCACCGATTTCACGACCTCGGCCACCGTAACTG
This sequence comes from Sphingomonadales bacterium, assembly GCA_038326295.1. Classification (GTDB taxonomy): domain Bacteria; phylum Pseudomonadota; class Alphaproteobacteria; order Sphingomonadales; family Sphingomonadaceae; genus JAVVHE01. The sequence continues at coordinate 3,123 of JBBQJX010000063.1, read as the reverse complement.
TGGCAAATAATGTCGTCACAGGCCAGTGGGGCGGGACGCGCCCGGGCGCGCTTTCGCAGGTATTCCCGCTGACGCCTGCAAACGAATATTATATGACGGTGGTGATAAAGCTTGAAAAAGACTGGCCCAATCAGGGCGGCAAGCTGCCTGGACTGACCGATACCGGGCTGGGTCTCAATGCCGCCGACCGACCGTTGATTGTTGACGGGGTGGATTGCGCCAATGCCGCCTGGGGCGGCCGTGTCGCTACGGGCTGTCGCTGGTCGGCGCGCACCGGCTGGGGAGGGCGGAGCGGCAACGAGGTGGGGCTGCACACCTATTTCTATGCGGTGAACCCGAGTGCGTCGTACGGTGTCGTCCAGAACTGGCCGACGCCCGCGCCGGTCGGGCAGTGGTTCGCCTATGTCGAGCGGGTGAAGGTCAACACGCCGGGGCGGGCGGACGGGCGATTGTCCTACTGGATATGCACGACCGTCGGCTGCGCGCCGCAATTCGACCGGCAGGACATCGTATGGAGCAATTACGATTTCCCGGAAGCCAAGATCACCGAGGCGTGGGCGGACGTTTACTGCGGCGGCACGGGCTGCCCGGGGCCGAACCCTTGGAAGACCTCGACGGTGCGCCTGTCGCGCATGACGGTAACCAACGGGCTTCCCGTCATGAGCGATCTCTATTCCGAGGTGCGGGCACTGAACGGGCTGCAATAACCAGGGCGCTAAACCCCCGGCAGCGTAGGCTCGTCGGGCGGAAGGGAGGGGGTGGGCGGCTCGGCTTCGAGCAGGCCCGCCGCTTTCAGATCGGCCAGGCCCGGCAGATCGCGCAAACGGGCGAGATCGTGCGCGCGCAGGAATTCGGCCGTGGTGCGATACTGGAGCGGGCGGCCCGGCGTCTCACGGCGGCCCGCCGTGCGCACCCAGCCGAGCTCGACGAGCTGGCCGAGCGTGTCCGAAGAGACCGCGACGCCCCGGATATCCTCGATCTCAGCGCGGGTGGCGGGTTCGTGATAGGCGATGATCGCGAGCGTCTCCATCGCGGCGCGGCCGAGCGGGCGGGTGTCGGCGCGTTCGTGGACGAGCGCGGCGGCGAGATCGGGTGCGGTTTCGAAGGACCAGCGGCCGCCATGCTCGACAAGGCGGAACCCGCGATCGGCGTAGGTAGCGGCGAGTTCGGCCAGGAGGGCGCGGGGATCGGCACCCGGCGGCAGGCGACGGGCGAGGTCTTCGGGGGCGAGGGGTTCGCGCGCGGCGAAGAGGAGCGCTTCGGCGAGGCGCAGGTCGGGATCGGTCACGAGGCGCGCAGTTCGATGGGGGCGAAGGGGCTGGACTGGCGCAGCGCGAGCCTGCCGGTGCGCGCGAGTTCGAGCGCGGCAGCGAGCGCCGACGCGGTTCCCGAGCGGGCGAGCAGCGGCGGGGCGGGGAGAATGTCCGTGAGCGTGGTCCAGTCGCCGAGGCGGGGCAGCGCGGCGGTGAGCGCGGCGAGCGCCGCGGCCATGGTGACGACGGGGCGACGGCGCGGCGCATAGCCACGGCGCTCGGCGCGGACGCGCAGGCGGCCGTAGGCGGCCATGAGGGTGTGCAGGTTTGCGGCGGGTGTCATTCGCGTGCGCACCGCCAGCCCTTCGGCGCGCGCGCGCAGGTGACGGTCGCGGCCGAGACGCGGGCGCGCGTCGAGCAGACCGGCAGCATCGCGCATCGCGGCCAGGCGGTTGGCGCGGTGCGCGGCGGCGGCGGCGAGCGCTTCGGGTTCGGCCTCCGGCTCGGGCTCCGGTGGCAGCAGCGAGGCGGATTTCAGAAAGGCGAGCCACGCGGCCATGACGAGATATTCGGCAGCGATTTCGAGGCGGGGCCTGCCCTCGCCTTCGACATGCGCGAGATATTGATCGACGAGGCCGACCATCGACAGGCGGGCCAAATCGAATTTGCGGGTGCGCGCGAGATCGAGCAGGCGTTCGAGCGGGCCTTCCCAGCCTTCCATGCGCAGCACGAAGCCCTCGGCGGCGATGGCGGCGGCAGAGCCGGGGGGCGGTCCGTCCGGCTGTTCGGGGCGGGCGTCCTCGGTCACGCCAGCGCGAGGAGCTGATCGCGGTGTTGGGCCGCGCGCGCGAGATCGGGCGTGGCGACATCCAGTCCGGCCATCGCGGCGGCGAGGCGGGCGGCGGAGGCGGGGGCGATTTCCGGCAGCGCGGCGGCGATCTCTTCCATTTCCGCGAGGCTGTCCCAGCAGTAGAGCGCGAGATCGCAGCCGGCGGCCACGACGTCGGCCGCTCGCGCGCCCATCGGCCCGGCGAGCGCCTTCATGCCCAGATCGTCCGACATGAGGAGCCCGGCAAAGCCGATGTCGCCGCGAATCGTATCCCCGATGACGGTTGGCGAGAGCGAGGCGCAGCGTTCGGCATCGAGCGCGGTGTAGGTGACGTGCGCGGTCATCCCCATGCGCGCCTTGCGGGCGAGCGTGCGGAAGGGAGCGAAATCGGTGGCAAGGTCTTCGCGCGACGCATCGACGACGGGGAGTTCGAGGTGGCTATCGGCGCGGGCGCGGCCGTGTCCGGGCAGGTGCTTGATCACGCCGCAGACGCCGCCCGCGTGCAGGCCATCGAGCGTGGCGCCGCCCATCGCGGCGATCCACATGGGATCGGCGGCGCAGGCGCGATCGCCGATGATGTCGTGCGCGTCCTGCTGGGGCACGTCGAGCACGGGGACGCAATCGACGTTGACGCCAACCGCGCGCAACACGGCAGCGAGCGCGAGGCCGTTCTGGTACGCGGCCTGCGTCGCGGAGAGCGGCGCGCGCGCGTAAAGTTCGCCGAAGCGTGCGGCAGCGGGGAAATCGGGCCAGTGCGGGGGACGAAGGCGCGCGACCCGGCCGCCTTCCTGATCGATGAGGATCGGCAGATCGCGGCCCATTGTCTCGCGCAACGACGCGGTCAGCGCGGTTAGCTGGGCGGGATCGACGCAGTTGCGCGCGAAGAGGATGAAGCCTGCGGGGTTGGCGTCTTTGAAGAGGGAGGCTTCGGACGCGGTGAGCGCAGGCCTGGACAGGCCGAAGATGGCGGGGATCATGGGCAGGGATCGGCCCCGCTCCCCCTCCGCCCCCTTCGGGGCCGCCTCCCCCAAGGGGGGAGGA
>JBBQJX010000062.1:0-8278 GCA_038326295.1 Sphingomonadales bacterium | reverse complement strand
GGCGATCTTGAGCACCTTGCGCACCTTCTCGAGCGGCATGCCGAGCTTTTCCGCCAGTTCCTCCGGCGTCGGTTCGCGGCCGATCTCGTGCAGCATCTGCCGGGAGGTGCGGACCAGCTTGTTGATCGTCTCGATCATATGGACCGGGATGCGGATGGTGCGCGCCTGATCCGCGATCGAACGCGTGATCGCCTGGCGGATCCACCACGTCGCGTAGGTGCTGAACTTGTAGCCGCGCCGATATTCGAACTTGTCCACCGCCTTCATCAGGCCGATGTTTCCCTCCTGGATCAGATCGAGGAACTGCAGCCCGCGATTGGTGTATTTCTTGGCGATACTGATCACCAGGCGCAGATTGGCCTCGACCATTTCCTTCTTGGCGATGCGCGCCTCGCGCTCGCCCTTCTGCACCATCGTCACCACGCGGCGGAACTCGCCCAGCTCCACACCGGTCAGATCGGCGATCTCGGCGACCTCGTGGCGGATGCGCTCGACATGCGCGCCCTCGGCCGCCGCAAACGCGCTCCACTTCTTGTCGATCGTGGCGACACGCCCGAGCCAGCTTTCGTCCAGTTCATGACCGGTATAGCTGTCGAGAAAGCCCTTGCGCAGGATGCGATGCTTCTCGGCGAGGCGCATCATCTGCCCGCCCAGCGCCATCATCCGGCGATTATAGCCATAAAGCTGATCAACCAGATAATCGATCTTGTTCTGGTGGAAGAACACCGCTTTCACCAGCGCGGTCAGCTCGAGCCGCAGCTTCTGATACTTGCGCTCGTCTGCCACAGAAAACGGCCTGTTGCCGCGCATTGCGCTCAGTCGCGTATCCTGAAGCTTCTTGAACTTGGCATATGCGCCGGTAATTTCGGCGAACTGCGCGATCGCCTCGGGCTTTAGCTGCTCCTCCATCGCGGACAGGCTGAGAGTGTTGTCCTCCTCGTCGTCGTCCGCGAACGCGGCCGGAGCCATGCGCCGCGCGATCAGCGCCTCTTCCTCGCTATCCACCTCAGAAGCGGGCGCGCTCTCCACCTCGGGGGCCTCGGTCTCGGCGAGCGCCGCGACCAGCACCTCGCCCGTGTCGCCCTCGGCGGGCTCCTTGTGCAGCATGGCCTCCAGATCGAGGATCTCGCGCAGCTGCATCCGCCCTTCGGTGAGCGCGGTGGACCATTGCACGATCGCGGTGAACGTCAGCGGGCTTTCGCACAGCCCCGCGATCATCGTGTCGCGCCCCGCCTCGATGCGCTTGGCGATCGCAATCTCGCCCTCGCGGCTGAGCAGCTCTACCGCCCCCATCTCGCGCAGATACATGCGCACCGGATCGTCGGTGCGGTCGAGCTTCTCGGTCGTCTTTTGCGCGATGCTCGGCGCGGACGAAACGGTGTCGACCTCGTCGGCCTCCACATAGGGCTCGTCCTCATCGTCGGCGGGCTTCTCGTCGCCCTCGGCCGCCTCTTCGGATTCGATGACGTTGACGCCCATCTCGTTGAGGGCGCTCATGATGTCCTCGATCTGGTCGCTCTGATCGGCGGGGATCGCCGCGTTAAGCTCGTCGATCGTGATGTAGCCGCGCTTCTTGGCGCGCGCGATCATCTTCTTGACCGTCGCCTCGTTAAGATCGATCAGCGGCGCGTCGCTCTCGGTCGCTTTCGCTTCCACCGGTTCCGCCAACGCCGTGTTGCTTTTCGCCAATTTCGTTCTCGCTTGATTGGATCGCTCGCGGACGGACCCGCATTTCGGGGTCTGGCCCCAGTTCCTGCGCGAACGCATACAACGCATCGCGTGCTTGTCCACGCGCGGTGCCCAGCGCGCGGGTTCGCTGAAATAAGGATTCGCGCTGCGCTTGCAACATCGGCTCGTCGTTCAATTCGCCAAAGGCCTCGCGCGATTCGCGGCGCAGCGCCGCCGCCTGCGTCGCGTCCGTCGCCGCCCACGCGAGCGCCTCCACCTTGCGCGCCAGCATTTCGCGCGCGCGCTCCAGCCCGGAGCGCAAATTGGTGAAGCTGTACTGCAGCGGATAATGGTCGAGCACCCAGCGCACGTCCGTCTCCAGCCCCTGGCCGAGCAGCCGCAGCACCAGCGCCGCGCTATCGATATCGGGCATGTGCAGCACCGCGTCGGCGATCCCACCGCGCACGCGCAGCAGCCGCGGATCGATCAGCGCCAGCGCGCCCAGCGCCTCCCAATGATCGCTCGCCACCTGCGGCCATGCGAGCAGACCCGCGAGCACCGCGTGGCCCTCATTTTCCAGCGGCACGATCCGGCGACGCGCGCGCACCGGCGGGGCAGGGGCCTCCCACGCCCCGGCACTGCGCTTCCACCCGAACGCCTCCATGAACTGCAGGCGGAACAGGATCTCATACTGCTCGCGCACGTCCCGGTCGGCGATCTCCTTCGTCAGCGCCGCCAGCTCGGCCTTCAGCCCGGCGCGGCCCTCGGGCGATGACGTGTCCGCCGCCTCCACGCAGGTGCGCCACAGCAGCGCGTGCAGCGGCTCGGGCTCCGCCGCCAGCGCCTCGAACGCTGCCTTGCCGCCTTCGCGCACCACGTCATCAGGGTCCTGCCCCTCGGGTAGCGTAACGAACCGCAGCGACCGCCCCGGCGCCAGCCCCGGCAGCGCGCGGCGTGCGGCCTTGCCCGCCGCCGCCAGCCCGGCGCGGTCGCCATCGAAGCACAGGATCGGCTCGGGCACGATCCGCCATGCGAGCGCGAGCTGCGCCTCGCTCAGCGCGGTGCCCATCGGCGCGACGGCTTCGGCGATCCCCGCCTGCGCGAGTGCCAAGCCGTCCATATACCCCTCGACGATGAACAGCCGCCCTGCCGACCGCGCCGGGGCCGCCGCACGATCGAGGTTCCACAGCAGCCGCCCTTTGTCGAACAGCGGCGTATCGGGCGAATTCAGATATTTGGGCTTGAAATCGCCCAGCGCCCGCCCGCCGAACCCCACCGTGCGCCCGCGCGCGTCGCGGATCGGAAACATCAGGCGGCCCCGGAACCGGTCGAACGCCGGGCCACCTTCCTCGGGCAGGATGGACAGCCCCGATTCGATCAGCCGCTCCACGCCCACCTTCGGCCCCAGCGCGCCGGTCAACCCCCCCCGCGCATCGGGCGCAAAGCCGATCCCGAACGCGCGCGCGGTCTCTGGGCTGACACCCCTGCGCGTCAGATATGCCCGCGCCCCCGCGCCCTCGGCCGCCCACAGCCGCTCGGCGAACCACGAAGCCGCCGCCTCGGTCGCGTCGCGCAGCGTGGCCGCGCGCTCGGCCTTCTCGCGTGCCTGCGGGCTATCCTCGGGCACCTCCATGCCCGCCGCCGCCGCGAGTTCCTTCACCGCATCCCTGAACGTCAGCCCCTGCTTTTCGGTCAGCCAGCGGATCGCATCGCCATGCACCCCGCAGCCGAAACAGTGATAATGATCGGGATACACATAAAAGCTCGCCGATTTTTCCTGATGGAACGGGCAGCACCCACGCAGGTCACGCCCCGCCCGCTGAAGCTTGACCGTCCGCCCCAGCAGCGCCGCCAGATCGGTGCGCGCGCGCAATTCGTCGAGGAAGGCGGGGGATAGCGGCATCGGCCACGGCATTATATCACAGCCGCGCGCCCGATCTCCGGTGGCGCGGCTCCAAATCTGGGGATAAGTCATGGCCTATGTGCTCACGACCGAACTCGGCATCCGCGCCGATGCGCTCCCCGCCGCGGAGGACGCGGCGCGCGCGCTCGCAGTCTCCGCGCGCAGCGATGGCACGTGCGAGATGATGGGCCTGCACCGCATTGCGGGTGCGCCCACGCTGCTGGTGTACCAGCGCTGGCAGGACAAGGCGGCGTACGATGCCTTTTATGCAAAGCCCGAAGCGATGCTGCATCTGCAGCAGCTGGGCGGCCTCGCCAGCGGCCCGCCCAAAATCGCCGAGCTCGAAGATATTCTCTAGGCGGCCACCCGCGCGTTGTGTCCGATTCCGGGGTCGAGCGCGGTGGCACCGCCCAGATCCGCGATCATCAGCTTCGCCGTCGCCTTCGCCGATCCCACCACGCCCGGCACGCCCGCGCCCGGATGCGTCCCCGCGCCGACGAAATACAGGTTGGTCAGCACATCGTCCCGATTATGCACGCGGAACCACGCGCTCTGCGTCAGCACCGGCTCCAGACTGAACGCGCTACCCTTGTGCGCGCGCAGTTCGCGGCTGAAATCCATTGGCGTGAAGTGGCGGCACGTCACCATGTTTTCACGCAGCCCGGGGATGCAGGTGCGTTCGAGATAATCGAGGATCTTGTCGCGGTATCCCGGCGCCGCCTCGTCCCAGTCGATCGGCAGCGCGCCCAGATGCGGCACGGGGGCGAGCACATAGAAGGCGCTGCACCCCGGCGGCGCGAGCGCGGGATCGGTCAGCGTCGGGTGGTGCAGATACAGCGAGAAATCGTCCGCCAGCACGCCCTTGTCATAGATATCGCTCAGCAGCCCCTTGTAGCGCGGGCCGAACAGGATGGTGTGGTGCTTGATGTCGGGATAGAAATTGCGCGTGCCGAAGTAGATCACGAACAGCGACGGCGAGAAGCGCGCCTTCGCCAGCCGCCTGCCCTTCGATGCCCCGCGCGAGGACTTGCCCAGCAGATCGGCGAACGTGTGCACCACGTCCGCGTTCGAGGCGATCGCATCGAACGTGCCCGTCCAACCGTCCGCGCACGTCACCGTGGTCACCCGGTTGCCCGCCACGTCGATGCCCGTCACGGCTGCGTTCATCCGCACGGTCCCGCCCAGATCCTCGAACAGCCGCACCAGCCCGCGCACCAGCGCCCCTGTCCCGCCGCGCGGGAAGAACACGCCCCATTTGCGCTCCAGCGCGTGGATCAGCGCGTAGATGCCGCTCGTCTTGAACGGATCGCCGCCCACCAGCAGCGTGTGGAAGCTGAACGCCTCGCGCAGCTTGGGGTGCTTGATGAAACTCCCCACGATCGAATGCACTGATCGCCACGCCTGATACTTCGCCAGCGCAGGCGCGGCCGCGATCATCTGGCGGAACGTCAGGAACGCCTCGTGCCCCAGCTTCTCGTAACCCTCGTGGAACACACCCTCGGCATAGGCGAGGAACTTCGCATACCCCGCTACGTCCGCGGGCGATAATTCCTCGATCTGCTTAAGCAACAGCTCCGTATCGTTCGAATAATCGAAGATCGTCCCGTCTTCCCACATCAGCCGGTAGAACGGCGTCACCGGCATCAGTTCGACATAATCCTCCATCCGCCGCCCGCTCGCCGCCCACAGTTCCTCCAGGCACGTCGGATCGGTGATCACGGTGGGCCCCGCGTCGAACGTGAAGCCCGCATCCTCGTACACATAGGCCCGCCCGCCCGGCTTGTCGCGCGCCTCGATCAGCGTGGTCTGCACGCCGGCCGATTGCAGCCGTACCGCCAATGCCAGGCCGCCAAAGCCCGCCCCGATCACCGCCGCCGTCGTCATCGTTTCATCTCATAACTCACAAGCGCGCGCAGCGCGCGGGGTACGGGGATCGGCGGCACACCCGTCAGGATGCGCGCCCAGTCCCCCCAGGTCGAGGCGGCAGCATAGAAACGCCCCACCAGCGCATCGTCCAGCCGGTAGAAATGCTGGAGCACCTTGTAGCGCTGGCAGGGCTCGGCGGCGAGGAACAACATGCGGTTGAGCATCCGGTACAGCCCGCGGCTCGCCCATGCGCGTTCGCTATGGTCGCGCACCGCGCGGTAGATGGTCGCGGGATCGTGCGCGGGCAGCCCGGCGATCAGGTCGGCGGTCCGTACCGCGTCGGGGAAACTATACCCCGTGATCGGGTTGAACAGCCCCGCGCCCAGCCCGATGCGCGGCACCCCGGGCGCGCCCTCGTCCCAGAAGGCGCGGATATCGCCGCCCAGCGCCAGCGGCAGCACCCCCACCTCCTCGCGCCCGGTTTCCACCACGCGCCAGCCCTGCGCCACTGCATAGTCCGCCAGATGCTGGCGCAGCACCGGCAGCGAAAGTTCGCCATCGTCGCTGTAATAGGTGTCCTCGATCAGCACGCGCGTCGGCGAGAAGGGCAGGGTGTAGACGAAGCGATAGCCATCCACCTGCGGCACGGTTGCGTCCATGATCACCGGCCCGGTCAGCCCGTGCGGCTCGGCCAGCTCCACCTCGATCCCCAGAAACTTCTGCCATCGGAGATCGAGCGCCTTCGTGCGCCCCTGTCCGCGCGCGTCGATCACCGCGCCCGCGTGCAGCATCCGCTGGTCCGCCAGCGTCACGCTGGTCCGGTCCAGCGCCACCACCGGCACCCCCGTCCACAGCCGCTCGGGCGGCACCGCCGCGCGCACCGCCTCGTCCAGTTTCTGCGAGGTCGCGCTGCGATACCCCGCGCGGATCGTGCGCCCGTGCGCGGGAAAGCGGATCGCGTAATCCGCCCATTCATGCGCGATCAGCGGTTGCGTCCACGCGCGCTGCGCCGCGCTCACATCGCCCGCAAAGCTTGACCAGGTGTGGTTGCCCCCCAGCCGCGCGCCCGCCTCCACCACCCCCACGCGCAGATCGGGCCGCAGGGTCGCCAGCCTGAGCGCCGCCAGCCCCCCCGCCAGCCCGCCGCCCGCAATGATAATATCCGCGTCCACCGGATCGCTGTGTAGCCAGCTTCTCCTCTCCCGCGAAGCGGGGGAGGTGGCGCGAAGCGACGGAGGGGGTTTCGCCGCCCAGCACCCCCTCCGCCCTTCAGGCACCTCCCCCGCTTCGCGGGAGAGGAGGGACATCGTGCACTCTTCCCAACTGCGCCCTGATCCCCCAACACCTGCCCATGGCCGTCGCTGCCCTCCTCATGACCCTGATCGTCGCCGCGCGGTACCTGCTCGTCTCGGGCAGCCTCGCGTGGCTCACGCACCGCACCGGCCACGCGCGCGCCGTCCGCGCCGCACAGGTCCGCGCCGAAATCCGCTGGTCGCTCCTGTCCGCCGCCATCTACGGCATCCCGGCGGGTCTCACCTTCTGGGCGTGGAAGCACCGCGCGCTGACCCAGCTTTACCTCGATCCCCGCGCGCACCCGATCTGGTGGCTTCCTGTCAGCATCATTGTCTATCTTTTCCTGCATGATAGCTGGTTCTACTTCACGCACCGCCTCATGCACACGCCCACGCTGTTCCGCCTCGTTCACGCGGTCCACCACCGCAGCCGCCCGCCCACCGCGTGGGCCGCGATGAGTTTCCACCCCTATGAAGCCATCAGCGGCGCGATCCTGCTCCCCGCGCTCGCCTGGATCATCCCTATCCACTTCGGCGCGCTCGGCATCATCCTGCTGATCGCGAGCCTGATGGGCACCACCAACCATATGGGCTGGGAGTTCCTGCCCCGCCGCCTTGCCGACAGCGGCATCATCTCGGCCGCGCACCACGAGCTCCACCACCGCGATTACCGCTGCAACTACGGCCTGTATTTTCGCTTCTGGGATCGGCTGCTGGGCACGGACAAGGGCATCGCGCACGATATGTTACGCAATTAACCTTGCATTACACTAACCTGTATGGCTCATAGCGCTCACGCCAGGAGCGGGCCACGAGGCGGTGGTTCGCGATCGGCCAGTCGGCGGGGGGCGGGACATGGCGCTCCCTTTCCGGACGGTACATGCCTCACGGACGAAGTAAGCCCGGTATATCCCAAGTCTATCCCAGCGTTTGTTCGCGTCACGAAGAGCGGGACACCGCGACGTTCCAAGTGCGCGTACCGGCTATTCCGACACTGGGTGTCGGACGTCTTTGAGGCTCCCGTCTGCACCGTTCCGGTTCTTCTCCTACCCTCCGCGCCCGGAAGGTAGGGCACCCGGAACACCCGCCCGGCCCCCCGATCCCGCCGCCAGGCGGGCGAAGGGGGCCGGGCACCCTTTCCCCCGCGTTGCCATGCGCGCCCGCGGGCGGCAAAGCGTTGCGTCATGCACGTTTACAGAACCCACCACTGCGCCGCGCTCCGCCCTGCGGACGCGGGAACCCCCGTCCGCCTGTCGGGCTGGGTCCACCGCAAGCGCGATCATGGCGGGCTGCTGTTCGTCGATCTGCGCGATCATCCGGCGGCGGAGCGACGCGATCACGTTCGAGCGCAGCACGATGTTGGCGTGGATTCGCTCGCGACGCAGATCGAGGAAACGGTATTTGAGGCGGATATCCTCGGGATAATCCGTGTCGGCCGCGACTGGCAAAGGCAGTTCGGCGGCTTCGGAATGGACCGTGACCGAGCGCGCGCGGACCTCGATGCCGCCGGTGGGGAGCGTTTCGTTGATGGTGCCTGGCGTGCTCGCGA
>JBBQJX010000061.1:0-8302 GCA_038326295.1 Sphingomonadales bacterium | reverse complement strand
GAGGGTGCCTCTCCTCTCCCGCAAAGCGGGGGAGGTGTCGGCGAAGCCGACGGAGGGGGCCTCGCCGCAGTCGCCAAAGCCGCCGCGTCCGCGCGGCTCTGGGACGCACCCGTCGAAGAACGATCGCGCGCCCTCGCCCGTTGGGCCGATCTCCTCGAAGCGCACCGCCCCGAACTCATGTCTCTCGCGGTCCACGAAGCGCGCAAAACGATCCCCGACGCGCTCGGCGAAGTGCGCGAGGCGGTCGATTTCTGCCGCTATTACGCGGCGCGCGCGCTCATCGACTTCCAGCCGCAACCCCTCCCCGGCCCCACCGGCGAATCGAACGAGCTGCGCCTCGCCCCGCGCGGCCTCGCCGCGTGCATCTCGCCCTGGAACTTCCCGCTCGCGATCTTCACCGGCCAGGTTGCAGCCGCGCTTGCGGCGGGCAACGCGGTGCTCGCCAAGCCCGCGCCGCAAACCCCGCGCATCGCCGCGCGCGCCGTCGAACTCGCCTACCAGGCGGGCGTCCCCCGCACCGCGCTGCATCTGCTCCCCGGCGGTCCCGAAGTCGGCCACGCGATCGTTGCGCACCCGCACGTGATGCTCGTCGCCTTCACCGGCTCCACCGCCACCGCGCGGCGGATCGCGCGCACGCTGCTCGAAGACGATGCCCGCCCGCTGGTACCGCTGATCGCCGAGACCGGCGGCCTGAACGCGATGCTGGTGGACAGCACCGCGCTCCCCGAACAGGTGGTGCAGGACGTGATCACCAGCGCGTTTCGCAGCGCCGGCCAGCGCTGCTCCGCGCTGCGCCTGCTGCTGCTGCAGGAGGATATCGCCGAACGCACGCTCGAAATGCTGAAAGGCGCGATGGACACGCTGATCCTCGGCGATCCCGCCGATCCCGCAACTGATGTGGGTCCGGTAATCGACCGCGACGCCCATGACCGACTGATGGCCTACCGCGAGAGCGTGCGCGCGCGCTGGGTGCATACGCTCCCCGCCCCCGCGAGCCTCGCCTACCTTGTCCCGCCCACGATCATCCGCCTCGACCGCCCCGAAGACCTCCGCCAGGAGTGGTTCGGCCCGCTGCTCCACGTCGCCACCTTCAGGGCTGGCGAGCTCGGAACGACCGTGCGCCGCGTGAACGCGAGCGGCTACGGGCTGACCATGGGCCTCCACAGCCGCGTCGCCGCGAGCGCGGATGCAGTGAGCGCGTTCGCGCACGTGGGCAACCTCTACATCAACCGCTCGATGATCGGCGCGGTAGTGGGCAGCCAGCCTTTCGGTGGCGAGGGCCTGAGCGGCACCGGCCCCAAAGCAGGCGGCCCCCGCTACCTGCCGCGCTTCGCGGTCGAGCGCACGGTCAGCATCGACACCACAAGCGCTGGCGGTAACGCCAGTCTGTTATCGATCGACGCGGGCGGACTATAGCCGCTCCGGCGCGGCAATGGTCGGGGAGACAGGATTCGAACCTGCGACCCTCTGGTCCCAAACCAGATGCGCTACCAGGCTGCGCCACTCCCCGACTGAAGCGCTCTATAACGCGCGAAGACCCGGCGCGCTACCGCCCCCGACGCCCCAGCAACCGCAGCCGCAATGCATTGAGCTTGATGAAGCCTTCGGCGTCCTGCTGGTCGTAGGCGCCCTGATCGTCCTCGAAGGTGACGATATCGGGCGAGTAAAGGTTGTAGGCGACCTCGGCGCGCCTGCCGACCACGTCCGCGCGGCCCTTGTAGAGTTTGAGGCGGACCGTGCCCGTGACGCTGCCCTGGCTCGCGTCGATTGCCGCCTGCAGCATTTCGCGTTCGGGGCTGAACCAGAAGCCGTTGTAGATCAGCCTCGCGTAGAGCGGCATCAGCTCGTCCTTGAGCTGCATCGCACCCCCATCGAGTGTCAGCGATTCGATCCCCCGGTGCGCGGCGTGGAGGATGGTGCCGCCCGGCGTCTCGTACATGCCGCGCGATTTCATGCCGACGAAGCGGTTCTCGACCAGATCGAGGCGGCCGATGCCATGGCGACGGCCGTAATCGTTGAGGCGGGTGAGCAGGTTGGCGGGGGATAGGCGTTCGCCGTCGATCGCGGTTGCATCTCCCGCGACGAATTCGAGCGTCAGATATTCGGGCGTATCTGGCGCGTCCTCGGGATCGACCGTGCGACTATAGACGTAGGAAGGCACCTCCGCCCACGGATCTTCGAGCACCTTGCCCTCGGACGAGGTGTGCAGCAGGTTCGCGTCGGTGCTGAACGGCGCTTCGCCGCGCTTGTCGCGCGGGATGGGGATCTGGTGCTGTTCGGCGAATTCGATCAGCCTGGTGCGCGAGGTCAAATCCCACTCGCGCCACGGCGCGATGACCCGGATGCCGGGCTCCAGCGCGTAATAGCCGAGTTCGAAGCGGACCTGATCATTGCCCTTGCCCGTCGCGCCGTGGCTGACCGCGTCCGCGCCGACCATCCGCGCGATCTCGATCTGGCGCTTGGCGATGAGCGGGCGGGCGATCGACGTGCCGAGCAGATATTGCCCCTCGTAGAGCGCGTTGGCGCGCATCATCGGGAAGACGTAATCGCGCACAAACTCCTCGCGCAGGTCTTCCACGAATATCTGCGAGGCACCCATCAGTTCGGCCTTGGCGCGCGCGGGTTCGAGCTCCTCGCCCTGGCCGAGATCGGCGGTGAAGGTTATGACCTCGCACTGGTAGGTCTCCTGGAGCCAGCGCAGGATGACCGAGGTATCCAGGCCCCCCGAATAGGCGAGGACGACTTTCTTGACGGGTGGGTTCATGCGGCTCGCGGTTAGCCCCGGGGGGCGGGACTGTCCAATCGCGCGGTGCTATGATGCCGCAGGCAAGGAGGGCCGAATGGTTGCAAACAAGACCAAACCGGAAGCGACAGACCCGCATGTCTTCATCGCGGCAATCCCTGACGCCGCCCGTCGCGCCGATGCGGCTGCCCTCGCGGCAATGATGGAGCGCGCGACCGGCGAACCGCCGGTGATGTGGGGCACGAGCATCATCGGCTTCGGCTTGCACCGCTATCACTACGAGAGCGGGCGCGAAGGCGAGACGATCCGCATCGGCTTTGCGCCGCGCGCGGGGCAGACGGTCATCTACGGCCTTGGCCGTTTCGTGCGCGAGGAGGGACGGCTCTCGGCGCTGGGCAAGCATACGACGGGCAAGGGGTGCCTCTACATCAAGCGGTTGTCAGACGTGGACCTAGGCGTGCTGGAGGCGCAGTGCGCGGCTGCCTACGCGGCTACGCTGGAGCCCGCAGCGGAGGGGTAGCGAGGGTGACGCGGACGGTAAATGGCTGTCCGCTCTTGGTGGAAAGCGGCCGTCAGCCCTTACCGAGAACGATGTCAGCAATCGTCCCGCCGACGCCTTTCAGTCGCCCGCCCCACGATATGGTTGTGCGACCGAATGGCGTAACGATGCTCATGACGTGACCCGGTGCTCCAATACCCATAGTTCCGGTCGTCTGCGTCTTGCCGCTGTATAAGCGACGATCTGCGATCAGCCGATCAAGTGTTTCTGATTCTGCATTAGTCAACGACCTGCTCTTGTTTGACTCCAGTTTGCGTTCTGTCGGCAGAAGGCCACCTGGGCCAATTTCGGAAACTTGGTTCCATTGCCATTTATTAGTCTCATCCTTCCAAACAACCGTGCTGGCTTCGGCATAGATATGGTGAACAGCCACACTGTCTACGAAGATCGCGGTCCCCCCGGTATGTTTGGGTAGATTGTAGCGATCCCTCAGGGTGAAGCTGCGAGCGATCTCCGGCGAGGTTGGCGGCGAAAAATCTGCATTGAGTGGGACATTCCGGCCAGCACAACTCGCCAAAGCAACCGCGAGAATGAGGATAAGCGTCATTTTCATCCCGCCTCATCGCACAACGTTACAGTGTCCGCTATTGGGCGGGAGTCGCCGTTCGTATCAGCGCGGGTTGGAACGGCAAAAAGTAGGTGGAAAGCCGCCGTTTAGCAAACCAGCGGTATAGTGCTGCGCGTTGCCTATCCGCATCTCTCGCTCACTGCGCAATCGAACTCTCTGGCCATCTTCATATCTGTTTTGGTGGGCCGACCACGCGAAATTGCCGAAATCACCATTGTCCCATGATCAAATGTTCCGATGTGCATCACCCGAAGATTTAGATCGTGCCCTGCGGCCGTCACGTTGAAATCGCCCGTTTGCAAGCTCTCGCGTGCAAGTAGAAAATCCATGCCGTTGGCTTTCGCTACTTGACGCACGGAGGATATTATATGGTCAGTATTTCGGGGTTCAAACGGCGCGGCTCGACTGTAAAACGGCGATGTTTCCACAATGACATTTCGCTCGCGGTCGTCCGAGCACGACGTGATTAGGACAGCCGCCAAAACCAAGCCGATGGACTTTTTTGCGAAGGTCATATTGTCACGATAACCGCTCCATCTATGTCTGCAAATGGGCGAAAGCGGACGCAAGATGAGGTCAATTCGTACGCGGCGCGGCCCTGCTGACGCCCGCTGCCGAGGGGCCGAGATAATCCCGTGTGATCGGCACCGCACGCCGCGTCTTGCCCAGCTGATACTGGTGCACCGCCAGCCCGCCGTTCCGGAACGCTGCCCACGACCCCGCGAGATAGTAGGTCCACATGCGGAAGAAGCGCTCGCCGTTCAACGCGACGATCGCCGCGCGGTGCTCCACGCACGCATCGTACCAGTGCTTCAACGTGTAACTGTAGTGCAGCCGCCAGACCTCCAGATCGCTCAGCCACAGCCGCGAGCGTTCGATATGCGGCAGCACCTCGCTCGCGGCGGGCACGTAGCCGCCGGGGAAGATGTATTTGGCGGTCCACGGATCGGTTGCGCCCGGGCCGAGAACGCGCGCGATGGTGTGGATCAGCGCGACACCGTCCGGCGCGAGGCGGTCGGCGACCTGCCGGAAGAAGCGCGCGTAATTGGGGCGGCCGACATGTTCGAACATGCCGACCGAGACGATGCGGTCGAACTGGCCGGTGACGTGGCGGTAATCGGTCAGCTCGAAGGAAACGCGGTCCGCCAGCCCCTCGCGCGCGGCGCGGGCTTGCGCGTAGGCGTGCTGCTCGCGGCTGAGCGTGATGCCGGTCACATGCGCGCCGTGATCGCGCGCCAGCGTCAGCGCCATGCCGCCCCAGCCGCAGCCGATATCGAGCACGCGCATGCCGGGCCGCAGGCACAGTTTGGCGGCGATCAGCGCCTTCTTGTCGGTCTGCGCCTGTTCGAGGCTGTTGCCGGGATCGCGGAAATAGCCGCAGCTATATTGCCGGTCGGAATCGAGGAACAGCTCGTACAACTTGTCCGAGAGATCGTAATGATGCGCGACGTTCTGGCGCGACCGCCTGGCGGGATTGGCCTCGCGCAGGAAGGTCAGCATCCGGCCCGCGCTGTTGAGCAGCCGGGCGGTGTTGCCGCCGGTGTGCCGCGCGGCGTTGGTGGTGACGAGATTGGCAAGCGCCATCACGTCGCCCCGTTCGATTACCATGCGCCCGTCCATGATCGCCTCCCCGGTGGCGAGTGCCAGATCGCGCGCGATGCGGCCCGGCGTAGCGCGATCGGTGAAGCGGATCGTCACGGGCGCGAGCGCGGGATCGGGCACGCCGTAGTGGTGGGCGCGGCCGCTGGCCTCGATGACAGTGAACTCGCCCTGCTCGATGAGCGAGAGAAACAGCCGGTGCAGAAGGATCATCGCCGCCCCTTTAGCGGCGCGCGGGTGCGGACGGCTAGATGCGTTTCATTACGCCTGAACTGCGGCGAAGGTTTCCAGCGCGCGGGCGCGGGCGAAGGCGTGATCGACGATGCGTTCGGGATAGGTGCCGCCGAGGCGGACGCCCGCCGACGCCAGTTCGATGGGGGAGGCTTCCCACGGCGCGTGCAGCACACGCGTCGGCAGACCGGCCAGTTCGGGAACCCAGCGGCGGACGTAATCGCCTTGCGGATCGTGGCGGCGGCCTTGGGTGACGGGTTCGAAGATGCGGATGAAGGGCTGGCTGTCGGTGCCCGAGCCCATGATCCATTGCCAGCCGAGCGCGTTGTTGGCGAGATCGGCATCGACCAGCGTATCCCAGAACCAGCGTTCGCCTTGGCGCCAATCGATCAGCAGGTGCTTCACGAGGAACGAACTGGCGATCATCCGCACCCGGTTGTGCATCCAGCCGGTCTGCCAGAGCTGGCGCATGCCTGCGTCAACGATGGGGTAGCCGGTGAGGCCGCGCTGCCAGGCGGCGAGGTCTTCGGGCGCAGTGCGGTGGGGGAAGGTGACGAAGGGCGCGCGCATCGGGCGGTCGGGGCTATGCGGGTATTGATCGACGATGTTGAGTGCGAAGTCTCGCCACCCGATCTCGCGCAGGAAGGGTTCGGCGGCGGCACCGGCGGCGGCATGCGCGGCGTGCCAGACCTGTGCAGGCGAGATTTCGCCGAAGTGGAGATGGGGGGAAAGGCGCGAGGTGCGCGAGGTGCCCGGCAGGTTGCGGCCCTCGTGATAGCCGCGCGCGATCCTGGCGAAGGTGGCGAGCGCGCGGTGCGCACCGACTTCGCCCGGAAACCACTCGTCGTCCCATCCTGCGGCCCAGTTGGGATGGGAGGGGAGGAGCGCCCAGTCCTCGAGGCGGTCGCCCTCGGGCGAGCCTTCGGCCATGGCGAGGTGCGCGGGCGCGGGAAGCGGCGCGGGTGGCGGCATCTGCTGCTGGAGCGCACGCCAGAAGGGGGTGAAGACCTTGTAGCGGCCCCCCTGCCCCGTGAGGATCGCGGCGGGATCGGCGAGCGTCTGGCCGGGGTGAAGGTGGAGTGGCGCGCGCAGGCCGAGTTCGTGCTGTTGCACCTTGGCCCACGGCTCGAACTGTTCGCTCGCGTGGATCGGCGCGCCGCCCAGCCGGGCCGAGAGCGCGGCGAGCACGGCGGACGCGCGCCCGCGCATCAGGATAAGGCGCACCCCGCGCAGCGCCAGCTCGCAGGCGAGCGCGGTCAGCGACCGGTGCAACCACCAGCGCGAGGCGGCACCGATGCGCCAATCGCCGGGTGTGTCGTCATCGAGGACATAGACGGGCACGATCGGCCCTGCGTGCGCGGCGGCGATCAGAGCGCGATGGTCGCTTAGTCGCAGGTCCTGGGGGAACCAGAGGATTTGAGCTTGGGGCATCGGCGTTCCATACGCGCATGGATGATAGAGGCTGCAACGGGAGTGGGGCTTTGTCGCGCATCGCCTATGTGAGCGGACGGTACCGACCGCTGGCGGACGCCGCGATCGGGATCGAGGACCGCAGTTTCCAGTTTTCGGACGGTGTGTACGAGGTGGCCGCCGTGCTGAACGGGCGGATGCTCGACTGGGGGGCGCATCTGGCGCGGCTCGCACGCTCGCGCGGTGCGCTGGCGATGGCGGCCCCGATGGGGAATGGCGCGCTCGATCTGGTGGCGCGACGGCTGCTGGCGGCAAACCGGGCGTCGGACGCGCTGCTGTATGTGCAGGTGAGCCGGGGCGAGGCGAAGCGCGACCATGCCTTCCCGAAGGCGGCACGGCCGACGCTCGTGATGACGGTACGGCCGTTCGATTTCGCTGCACGGCGGCGCGCGGTGGAGCGCGGCGTGGCGGTGGCGCTGGTGCGCGACGAACGCTGGGCGCGGCCGGACATCAAATCGGTATCGCTCCTGCCCAATGTGCTCGCCAAGGAGGCGGCGCGCGCAGCGGGGGCGATGGAGGCGTGGATGATCGACCGCGACGGCGTGGTGACCGAAGGCGGATCGACCAACGCGTGGATCGTGGACGGCGACGGGGTGCTGCGCACGCGCGCGGCGGATGGCGCGATCCTGGCAGGCGTGATGCGCGCGACGCTGCTGCGCGTGGCGGGCGAGCTACAGATGCGCGTGGAGGAGCGCGCATTCACGCCCGCCGAGGCCGCGGCGGCGCGCGAGGCGTTCCTGACGAGCACGACCAACCCGTGCGTGCCCGTGGTGCGGATCGACGGGGTGCCGGTCGGAGACGGGACGCCGGGGCCGGTGTCGCGGCGGCTGGCGGCTGCGCTATGGGCGGAGATCGGGCGGCAGACGGGTTGGAAACCCTGATCCCCTCCCCCGGCGAGGCGGAGAGGGCTTATGCCCCCGTGTCGTGCCACGTGGGATGGCCCGCGCTTTCCTGCATGATCTCGATGCTGCGCTCGCACGCCTTGCGGGTGGTGTAGCCCTCGCTTGCCACCGAAATGGCCTGGCCGTTGCTGGCATTGTAAGTCCAGCGCCATTCGCCCGCCTTGTCCTGATACAGGCGGTAGCTGGGAAAGCTGCGTTTGTCGCTCATCGTGCGTCCTCCCTCGAAGATG
>JBBQJX010000060.1:0-8377 GCA_038326295.1 Sphingomonadales bacterium | reverse complement strand
CATGGGCAGGGATCGGCCCCGCTCCCCCTCCGCCCCCTTCGGGGCCGCCTCCCCCCAGGGGGGAGGACCCATCCTCCCCCCTTGGGGGAGGTGGCGGCGAAGCCGACGGAGGGGGAGCGGGCGATCATTTCACGCAGACCGCGCCCATGGCTTTCATCGCGGCGCAGCGCGTGGGGGTGAGGGGGGCGCCGCCGGTGGCGCGCAGGCGGTAGAGCGTCTTGCCGTCGCGCTCGATGGGCGCGACGCGGTGGGTGAGGGCGGCAAGTTCGGGGTGGGCGGCGGCGGCGTTCGACCAGACCTGGTCGGCTTTCTCGCGCGTGGAGAAGGCGCCGAGCTGGAGCGCGCTCGCACTGGCGATATCGGCCGATTCGGGCTTTGCGGTGCCGGGCCGAGGTTCGATCTTGGCCTTGATGCTCTCGGCATCGAGATCGGCGAGGACGGGCTTTTCGGCAGGCTTGAGCTTCAGCTTGGCGACGACCGGCGCGGGCGTGGGTTTGGCAGGGGCTGGCAAGGGTTTGGGCAGCGCGGGCTTGGGCGGCGGCGCGGCGGCGACCGGCGAAGCCGCGCGGGGAGCGAGTTCCTGCGCCGTTGGCGCGTCGGCGGTGGCATCCACCGCGCCGGTGCCCGCGAGCAGATCGGTCGGCGCGGCACCGGGGCGCTGCGGTGCGGCGGTTTCGGGCGGCGCTTCGAGCGGGGTGCCTTCGGCGTCGCCGCTCGCGTCGGGCGTAGCAAGGGGATCGGGGGTGGCCTGTGCGACGGCATCGTCGGCCGCAACACGCGCCTTGTAGGGCGTGGACGGCGCGCGGATCAGCGGCGGCTGGCCGTCGGCGGCAACGGTGGCGGGGTTGGGCGTGCTCATCCGCTTGACGGCGACGATAATGCCGATCGCAACCGCGATGAGCACGGCGGCACCGATCAGCAGCGCGCGCCACGAGACGAGCGTGTGGGTGCGCGGTGGCTCGGCGGCTGGCGCGCGGACGCGCGGCACCGGGGTGCGCGATTCCATCCACGGCGGGGTCTCGCCATCGTCGTCCGGATCGGGGCGACCGCGTGCCATCAGCGCATTTCCTCGACCGCTTCGACGCCCATGAGCTTGAGCCCGGCGCGGATGACGGTGGCGACCGCGTCCGCGAGCGCGAGGCGGGCGGCGGTGAGGCCGGGATCGGTTTCGAGGACGAAGCGTCGCGCCGCATCGTCATTGCCCTTGTTCCACTGGCCGTGGAAGGCGGCGGCGAGATCGGCGAGATAGAAGGCGATGCGGTGCGGTTCGCGCGTTTGTGCCGCGGCGCGGATGGTGCGCGGCCACTGCGCGGCGAGTTTGAGGAGGCCGAATTCGTCGGCGTCCAGCCGTTCGAGATCGGCATCGGTGGCGGGGGCGACGGTTATTCCCGCCTCTGCCGCGCGGCGGGCGAGCGAGCGGATGCGCGCGTGCGCGTACTGGACGTAGAAAACGGGATTGTCCCTCGACATTTCGACCACCTTGGCGAAATCGAATTCGAGGGACATTTCGGCGCGGCGCGTGAGCATGATGAAGCGCACGACATCCTTGCCGACTTCCTCCACCACTTCGGCAAGCGTGACGAAATTGCCCGCGCGCTTGGACATTTTGACGGGCTCGCCATTGCGAAACAGGTGGACGAGGCTGACGAGCTTGATGTCGAGCGGGACGCGGCCGTCGGTGATCGCCGCCACCGCCGCGACGATGCGCTTGACGGTGCCCGAATGGTCCGCGCCCCAGATGTTGACGAGCGCGTCCGCGTGCGCGGCCTTCTGTGCGTGGTAGGCGATATCGTTGCCGAAATAGGTCCATTCGCCCGAGGATTTCTTGAGCGGGCGGTCTTGGTCGTCGCCAAACTGCGTCGAGCGGAAAAGTGTGAGAGTAGCGGGTTCCCATTCGTCGCCGGGATCCAAGGATTTGGGGCGTTCGAGTTCGCCTTCGTAGACGAGGCCCTTGGCGCGCAGCGCGTCGGCGGTGGCCTGGACTGCGCCGCTCGCTTGCACGGCGGCTTCGGACGCGAAAACATCGTGGTGGATGCCGAGCAGGCCCAGATCGTGGCGGATGAGGTCCATCATCGCGGCGACCGCGCGGGTGCGAAAGAGGGGGAGCCACTCGGCTTCGGGGGCGGTGGCGTAGCGAGGGCCGAATTCGGCGGCGAGGGCCTGGGCGAGTGGGACGAGGTAATCGCCGGGGTAGAGGCCCTCGGGGATCTGGATGGCTTCGCCCAATGCCTCGCGGTAGCGCAGGTGGACCGAGCGGGCGAGGACATCGACTTGGCCGCCGGCATCGTTGATGTAATATTCGCGGGTGACTTTGTCGCCGTTGGCTTCGAGGACGGACGCGAGCGCGTCGCCCACTACCGCGCCGCGGCAATGGCCCATGTGCATGGGACCTGTGGGGTTGGCGGAGACATATTCGACGTTGACGGTGCGGCCGGTGGGCACCGGGGCGCGGCCGTAATCGTCGCCCGCTTGCTGGATCGTGCGAAGTTCGGCGATCCACTGCGCGGGCGCGAGGCGGATGTTGAGGAAGCCGGGGCCGGCGACTTCGGCTTCGGCGATGGTGGCCACGCGCGCGAGTTTCTGGGCGAGTGCGGTGGCGAGATCGCGCGGTTTCAGCCCTGCGGGTTTGGCGAGCGCCATCGCGGCGTTGGTGGCGATATCGCCGTGGGCGGCGTCGCGCGGGGGTTCGACGGTGATGCCGGTCCGCGACAGGCCCGGCGGGAGCGCGCCTTCGGCCTCGAGTTGATCGAGCGCGGCGTTCAGCTGGAGTTGGAAAGCGTCGAAGATGTCGGACAAGGTCAGGGCTTCTTGCTGGCGGGCGGGGCGGTCTAGCGCGCGGGGACGGGCGCGTCACGGGCGCGTGGATTATTAACCTAATCAACCTGTCCTACACGGAATTTTGTTACCAGAACACCCGTGTGGGCCGGGATCGGCCTCTTTGCGGAGACAGCCATGCGCGACGACACCCAGCTTGCCGATGTTTCGACCCACGACGATTCTCCCGCAGGCACGGGGGCGGCGGCCCCCACGGCAAGCAATCTCACGCTGCCGCTGAACGCGGTGAGCCTGCTCGGTGCGACGCTCTCGGGGCTGATCGGCGATGCGGTGGACGTTATCAACAATCTCACCCAGGGCGTGCTGCTGAAACAGGTGCCGGGCGTGCCGCCGGGGCCGCGCGTGCGGACGTTCGAGCTGGCGGCGCTTCCCGATGCGGGCACTGGCGAACTGGCGTTGCCCGCGCTGGGCGCGGTGCCGCGCGCGGGAACGATCGCGGCGGTGAACGATGGCGGCGCGCAGGTAGCAAGCGGCGGGACGGGACTGAGCTTTACCACGGGGGCCTATGCCGCGAGCCTCGATCCGATCTCGACCACGCTGTCGATCGCCGACGGGTGGACACTTGGCTTTTCGTACCGCGTGCCCACGGGAGCCAAAAATAGCAGCAAATGCTGGGTAAGCCTCGGCAAGCGGCTGAGCAGCAACTACGGAATCACGGTCACCGAGAATGCGGGAGGCGCGCTGATCGCAACGGTGGAGGATCCGCGCCAGACGCTGGTGAAGGTCACTTCGGCGGCGGTGGGACGCGATGCGATCCACGCGGCACGGCTGGTGTGGAGCGCGGGCGCGCGGACGCTGCAATGGTTCATCGACGGCGCGGCGAGCGGGGTGGCCGTGGCGTGCGCGTGGGTTCCCGAGCTGGGTGGCGGCGCGGTGCAGCTGGGCACTAATCTCGCGCTGGCGACGGGGAGTACACCGACAGGGGCGATCTATGCGGCGAGCTTTGAGGCCGTGGCGAGCGACCGGATGAACAGTTATTTCGCAATCGGCCCGAGCGCGACGTTGACCGCTGTGGAGGCACGATCGCTGCGGGTGGACACGGGCGGGATCCTGACGCCGGTGGCGAGCGCGGGCGATGTGACGCTGAGCTATCCGACCGTTGCGGGCGACGGAGGGGAGGTCTTCACGATCGGATATGCCGGCTATGTCGCTCCGGTGGAGACGCTGACGAGCTATGTCGCCGCCGAAATGCCATTTTGCCCGATCGACCAGGGGAGCGCGGACCCGAATTACTCTGCGCTGGTGCTGACGCCGCCCGCGCGTGGAAAGATCCAGACGGGGTTGAGCACCGATTATCTCGACGTTGGATCGCTGGCGAACGTGATCGGCGACGGCATTCCGCAGCGGCAGTTCCTGCAATATCAGCCGATCGCGGGCGGGACGAACCGGGGGCAGAACCCGGCGGGATCGATGCAGCGTGGCGCGAGCGACGTTGTGCGCACGCAGCAGGGCGCGAGCGTACGTGTGACAAATCTGATCGAAATGAACCGCCCCCCCCGACTGAACGGCGGCGGCGAGGCGTGGGGCCATGCGGACGACATCTGGGTGCCGATCCACGCGCTGCTCTATGGGTATAACGATGCGTCGCTGCTGTTCCCCACGATCGACGGGGAGACGCCGACGGTGACAGTGGCCGAGGTGCCAGCCTTGGGCGAGGGCACGATTCGTGTCCTTCGAACGGGTGCCGATCTGCGCGTCGGCGATGCGGTGGCCTATGCGGATGTGAAGCGGCTGGGCTGGTACAAGCCCGGGGTGAGCGCTGTGAGCGCGGCGTGCACACTGAGGTTGACGATCGCGGTGCCGGGCGCACCGGATGCGACCGAAAGCTATGCGATGAAGATGACCGACGCGCCGCGCGCCGCCGCGCTGAGCTGGTGGGAGCAGGCGGACACGCTGCATTCGGACCGCCATTCGCGCATCCGCTGGGCCAATCGCGGCGGCGATTGGCTGGGGACCGACGGGCTGTGGGGCAGCGTGCCTTTCGTGACCGCGCCACTGGTGACCAGGGGCTCGGCCGTGCTGACGCTCGACGTGACGGCTATGGCGAAGGTGGGCGGGCCCGAGGTGTTCGTTGCGAACGCGGCGGGAACGGGCAACGGCACGGTCAGCGTGGTTCCCGGCTTCTATACGACCGACAGCAGCAAGGAGCCGATGCTGCGCGTAACCGGCGGCGCGCGCGCGGGTACCTATCGCGCGACGCGATCTGCGGGACTGTCCGATTCGGACAGCACATCGTGGAAGCCGACCAGTACCGCCGCTTTCCCGATCAGACGCGGACAGCCGCTGTTGCTGGCGTTCGACGGGGCGGGCAGCGCGGCGATGCTGGCGGACGCGACGCGCATCGAGCTGATCCTGAACGTGAGCGGTGCCTCGTCGGGCGGCGGCGCGCTACAACTGTTCCGCCCCGCCGCGCAGCCGCCGCGTCCGGGCGCGCGGGTGGCCGTACCCGCCACCCCGACGCTGCAGCGTGCCGATCTGGTGACCAAGGTGGACAGCAACGACGACTGGTACGCGATGCTGAACGGATCGGACCGGTTCAACAGCGCCGCCGGAGCCCAGCCGACCAACTTCACGATCGCCAACGGCTGCTATTATGGCGGCATCCCGATCGGCTATAATTCCGGGCTGAGCCTGCGACGTGCGTTCTTCAAGGTCGATGGCACGGGTTATCCGCTGGTGCGCATGGGCAGGATGTGCGGCTGGCACATCAACTACCAGCCGGGCGACGACAAGCTTTCGAGCCCGATCAACGTTTCGGGCAAAAGCGCGGGGATCATCGCCACGGGAAGCGGATCGCTCAGCAATGTGACGGCGGGCTATGGCGGGCGCACCGTGAGCGGCTACAGCGGTTATACGACGCGCATGCAGCGCGGATCGACGACGACGATGACGCATGCGTCCACTTCGCCGCTCGCGCCCTATCTGGCGTTCGGCGATTATGATTATTTCCTGAGTGGCGGCACCAACGGGCTGACCACCAACGCGATCAATCCGATTCCGCGGATGAAATGGGTGTGGATCGAGACGGTGCACTCGGTCAACAGCATCTATCCCGATGGCACGTGGGCGAACGACGGGGTGTTCGAGCTTTACATAAACGGCCGCAAGCAGTGCGAATCTCGGCGGCTCGAGTGGCGCGTGGCGGGCAACGACTGGCTGTGGGACGCGATCTGGTTCGACGAGTATAATGGTGGCACGAGCGACAATCTGGTCGATCGGTTGTGGCCGTTCGTGGTGGGGCCGACCTATGTGGTCTCGACCAACACGCCGATCGCGCCGCCGGCGGGGTGGAACGTGCCGTTCGTGACGGCGGCGGGGACGCCGGACACCGTGCCGCTCGCCTATGTGGCTGACTTCTGATCGAAGGTTCTTCGCACAAACGAACGCCGCGCCCGGGGGACCGAGCGCGGCGTTTTGCTTCGGGTAGCGTTAGGCCCGGCGACGCGCGACCGCGATAAGGCCGAGACCGAGGCCGAGCAGGCCGAGCGTGGCCGCTTCAGGGGTGGGGATGACCTGCTCGCGCGAACCGATCGAGAAGTCGTCGAACGCGAACACGTCCGCTCCACCCGAGTTGTTGCTGAACAGGATGGCGGTATAGGTGTTCGCGGTATCGTAAAAGCCGTAATACAGGTTGGAGCCCGAGGTGCTGCCATTGTTGCCGACCGTGTTGGGAACGACGATGTCGGTGACGCCGCCCATACTGTCGAGCAGGCTCAGCGTCAGCTGACCACCGAAGTCGCCGATATCGGTCCCGTAGAAGCCGAACGCAGAGATCGGCGCGGAGAAGCTGATCACCAGATTGCTGCGACCGGCGTTGAGATACTGGTTCGGCGAGATCGGGTACCGTCCGTTACCGTCATTGCCCGAGGCGACGGTTCCACCAGTATCGATTGATGCAGTTCCGGCGGCCCCGAAGCTGACCGCGAACGGCGAAGTCGTACCGTCGGCGATGCCCTCGAAGGTCTCGGTGCCGACACCCACCAGATTGGCGAAGAAGCTGGCCCGGGCGGCGTCCGCGTTGGTGGTGGGTGCCTGGGCAGGATCGCCCGCGAGGTTCACGTCTTCTCCGAAGAAGACGACGGGAGCGGCGAAAGCGGGAGCCGCAGCGAAGGCGGCGACGGTGAGAGCGATGATGGCACGCATATGGATTCCCCTGGGCAGACGCCAGGAATGGCTGTCGCAGGAGTGAGGCATATTTTATGCCAAAAGCAGGTTTATCTAAACTTTCAGTTATTTAGCAGATGGTCACGATCCTGAAGCGATCGAGACTGTAAAATTTTCCGACACTTTCCGCGTCGAAATGCCTCAATGCCGGAAGTGACGCACCCCGGTGAACGCCATCGTCAGCCCCGCAGCATCGGCGGCGGCGATCACCTCGGCGTCGCGGATCGAGCCGCCGGGCTGGATGACGGCGGTGGCCCCCGCCTCGGCTGCCGCGAGGAGACCGTCGGCAAACGGGAAGAAGGCGTCCGAGGCGACCGCGCTGCCGATGGTCAGCGGCTGCGGCCATCGGGCGGCCTCGGCGGCTTCGCGCGCTTTGGCGGCGGCGATGCGCGCGCTGTCCCGCCGGTTCATCTGGCCTGCTCCGATCCCCACAGTCTGGCCGTCCTTCGCATAGACGATGGCATTTGATTTCACGTGGCGGGCGACGATCCAGGCGAAGGCCATATCGGCGCGCTCGGATTCGGTGGGCTGGCGGCGGGTGACAATGGTGAGCGCGGCGGCGGGGGCGGCATCGCGCGTCTGCACGAGCAGGCCGCCCGCGATCGTCCGGAGCGTGAGGCCGGGGCGGCGCGGATCGGGGAGCGGCCCGGTGAGCAGCAGGCGCAGGTTGGGCCTGGCGGCGAAGATCGCGAGCGCGGCGGCGTCGGCGGCGGGCGCGATGACGACTTCGGTGAAGACGGCGGCGATGGCGCGCGCGGCGGCTTCGTCGAGCGTGTGCGTTGCCGCGACGATGCCGCCGAACGCGGAGACCGGATCGCAGGCGAGTGCGCGGGCGTGCGCCTGCGCCAAAGTGGGCGCGGTGGCGACACCGCAGGGGTTGGCGTGCTTGACGATGACGATGGTGGGCGCGCCGCCCACGAATTCGGATGTGAGCGCGAGCGCGGCGTCGGCATCGGCGAGATTGTTGTAGCTGAGCGCCTTGCCCTGCAAGAGGCGGGCCTGACCGACGCCCTGCGCATGCGGCCCGGCGGGGACGTAGAGCGCGGCCTGCTGGTGCGGGTTCTCGCCGTAGCGCAGATCGGGCGCGGCACGGCGCAGCGCGAGCGTGAGCGTATCGGGGAGCGCTTCGCCCTGATCGGCATGCGCGAACCAGGCCGCGATCGTGGCATCATAGGCGGCGGTGGCGGCGAACGCGCGCGCGGCGAGGCGGCGGCGCAGGTGGAGGCTGGTGTGGCCATGGTGCGCGGCGAGCTCGGCCAGAAGCGCATCGTAATCGGCGGGATCGGCGAGGACGGCGACGCCCGCGTGGTTCTTCGCGCCCGAGCGGATCATCGCGGGGCCGCCGATATCGATCTGCTCGATCAGTGTCTCGCGCTCG
>JBBQJX010000059.1:0-8414 GCA_038326295.1 Sphingomonadales bacterium | reverse complement strand
GAGATGGTGTTCATCCCCGAGAGCGATCGTGGGACGCTGTGCGTCTCCAGCCAGGTGGGGTGCACGCTCAACTGCCGCTTCTGCTACACG
The DNA here is from genome assembly GCA_038326295.1 of Sphingomonadales bacterium. Classification (GTDB taxonomy): domain Bacteria; phylum Pseudomonadota; class Alphaproteobacteria; order Sphingomonadales; family Sphingomonadaceae; genus JAVVHE01. The sequence goes on along the minus strand of JBBQJX010000059.1, from coordinate 8,324 downwards.
GGCACGATGCGCCTCGTGCGCAACCTCACTGCGGGCGAGATCGTGGGGCAGATCATGCGAGCGCGCGATGCGCTGGGCGAATGGCCTTCGCCCAGCGACGGGCGGCTCCTGACCAACATCGTCATGATGGGCATGGGCGAGCCGCTGTACAATTTCGAGAATGTAAAGACTGCGTTGGGCATCGTGATGCAGCCCGATGGGATCGCCATGTCGCGCCGCCGGATCACGCTTTCGACCGCAGGGGTGGTGCCGATGATGGCGCGCGCGGGGGACGAGATCGGCGTCAATCTGGCGGTCTCGCTGCACGCCGTGACCAAGGAGGTGCGCGACGAGATCGTGCCCTTGAACCGCAAATACGGGATCGAGGAACTGCTCGCGGCGTGCGCGGCCTATCCGGGTGCGAACAATGCGCGGCGGATCACATTTGAGTATGTGATGCTGAAGGACAAGAACGATAGCGAAGCGGATGCGCGCGAACTGGTCCGCCTGCTGCGCGCCTTTAATCTGCCCGCGAAGGTGAACCTGATCCCGTTCAACCCCTGGCCCGGCAGCGATTACGAATGCTCGACGCCCGAGCGCATCCAGCGGTTCAGCGACATCGTCTTCAGGGCAGGGATCAGCGCCCCCGTGCGACGCGCGCGCGGCGCGGATATCATGGCGGCGTGCGGGCAGCTGAAAAGTACGAGCGAGAAGGTTCGGGCGAGCGAGCGTCTCGCCGACTGACTGCGCGAGTGGGCCTATTCCGCTGGAGCGAGCGCCATCACCGGTCGGCTCGCGGCCCAGCGGTGGCGCCCCGACAGCGCGGTCACCCAGCCGAGCGCGGCGGCGGTGTGGCGCAGGAACTGGAAGGAGAAGGGTTCAACCAAGGAGGCGAGGAGCGCATTGACGCCCGCGCGCTCTCCCTCCCCCGTCCAGCGTCGGTAGAGGCCGAGCGACCAGAGGTGGAAGGCCATGTCGATCGCGATCTTTACGAGCGTGATCGCGGCGACGGCCACTAGCACGTCGGTGCGCCGGGCCGCGATCAGGCCGAGCAGGATGGCGAGCGCGGCGAGGCCGTAGATGGGCTGCAAGGTATCGAACGCTTTCACGGGCAGCATCCAGGTACCCAGCCGACCGAAGCGGCTGTCGCCGACCATCGAGCGATACCACCACTGCGTCTGCAGGAAGCCGCCGAACCAGCGGCGGCGCTGTGCGAGGAAGGCGGGGACCGTGTTTGGCGCATCGGTCAGCGCTACCGCGCTGCCGATCACGCGTGTGGTCCAGTGCCGACCGGTCAGCGCGGCGTGGCGGCGCATCCGGTGGATCAGCTCGTAATCCTCGACCAGGCAACCGGGATCGAAGCCGCCGACCTCGATCAGCGCCGAACGGCGAAAGCCCGCGAACGCGCCCGAGATCAGCAGCAGCCCGTCCGCCTGCATCCACGCGTAGCGCGAAAGGAAGTTGCGGACATATTCGTAACGCTGGAACCAGCCGAACATGCGCGCGGGGGCCGAATGACCTGCAGTGACCGGGATGAGGACGCCGGTGGCGGCGACGAGCGCCGCGTCGGCGGCAAAACTGGCGCGCATCGCAGCGATCGCAGGTGGGCGCACCAGCGTGTCGGCATCAAGCGTGACGACCAGATCGGTCTGCAGCTGCTCGATCGCGGTGTTGAGCGCGCGCGCCTTGCCGCCATGGGGCAGGCGGAGCCAGCGCAGGCGCGGCTCGCGCGGGCTGGCCATGCCGATGCGGCCGAGCGGGGGCGGGGCGAAGCCGTAAGCGTCCGCAAGCCAGCGCGCGGTGAGGTCGGTGGAGCCATCGTCCGCGATTAGCACCGTATCCGGGAGATCGGTGCAGGCGAAGAGGGCGGCGAGGGTTGCGGGCAATGCACTCACCTCGTTGCGCGCGGCGATCACGACGGCAAGCGTGGGCCGCGTCGTCACCGCTGCTGGCACCTCTGGCCGCATAAGGCGGCGCGCCTGCCAGGCGGTGAAGCCGAGCAGGAAGGTATCGTAACTGACATAGACGATCCCCGTGGACCAGACGAAAGGCCCGCGAGCGAGGAAGACGGGCAGGAAAAGCAGTAGCCACAGCACGGCCACGCCGCCGTGGATCAGGATGCTGCGCCACGGCGTGGGCGGCGGGCGGCGGCGCGGCGAGGTGGCGAGGAAGGCGGCTTCGAGCGACACGCACGGCTCCGTGGACAGAATGACGCGCCTGTTCGGCGACGCCGCTTCGGGTATATGGGACAAACGATATGGCCCCGCCATGAAGCAGGCCGCGACGGAGCCGCGCACGTGATCCAACGCTACACCCGCCCGGCGATCGTGCTGCACTGGCTGATCGCTCTGCTGATCTTCGTCAACATCGGCTTGGCATGGACGTGGGACTCGCTTCCGGACGAGCAGGTGCGCGGTGCGATCGATCTGCACAAATCAACGGGCATCACCGTGCTCGGGCTGGTGCTGATGCGCATCCTGTGGCGTTGGACGCACCGGCCGCCGCCGCTGCCTGACAGCTATCCCCAGATCGAGAAGACGGGCGCGCACTGGGCGCACATCGCGCTCTATCTGCTGATCTTCTGCATCCCGTTTTCGGGCTGGCTGCACGATTCGGCGTGGAAGGATGCAACGACCCACCCAATGCACTGGTTCGGACTGTTCGAATGGCCGCGCATCGGCGCGATCATGCATCTCGATCCGGCGACCAAGGAAGTCTGGCACAGCCGCTTCGGCGCAGTGCACGCGATCCTGGGAAAAGTCCTCTATGGGCTGTTCGCACTGCACCTTGCGGGCGCGCTAAAGCACCAGTTCCTCGACCGAAAGCCCGAGCTGCAGCGTATGTGGTTCGGCAGTGATGGTGGCATACGCCGGTAGTACGGTTCTGGCGCAGTACGAAACCGCGCTCTACTGTATGGCGCAACATGGGGGAGCGGCGCGAGCATCGATGCCCAGCGAGGCCAGCAATTTCGGTGACCGTTATTGGCGCATTGCGCCGGAGGTGGCCAACGTTGTCGCCGTGCTGACCGGCGAGACGGTTGCCCCGGCCGACTTTCGCGCGCTTGCGGACAATCTGCCGACGCTGTGCTGGATCGCCAACGGTGATGGCTACATCGTGTGGTACAACCGTCGCTGGCACGATTATTGCGGCACGACCCCCGCACAGATGGAGGGCTGGGGCTGGACCATGACGCACGACCCGGCGGTGCTGCCGAGGGTCGTGGAACGGTGGACCGCATGCATATCGTCCGGTGAACCGTTCGAGATGACCTTTCCGCTGCGCGGCGCGGACGGGGTGTTCCGCCCGTTCCTCAGCCGTGTCCAGCCGATCCGCGCGCCGGGCGGCGAAGTGATCCGCTGGTTCGGGGTGAACACCGACGTCTCGCGCCAGATCGCCGCCGAGACCGCGCGCGACGTGGAACGCGAGCGGCGGCGCGAAGTGCTGGACAACATGCCCGACGCGTTCGCGTTGCTGGACCAAGAGTTCCAGGTTCTGGACGTCAACCCGGCGACGCTGGCGATCGATGGCCGAGCGCGCCACGAAATTGTGGGGCGCATTTACTGGGACGTGTGGCCCGGCGGCGAGCAGTCAACACTGGCTGAAGGCTTCAGGCGCGCGTTGGCCGAGCAAATCGAGGTTCGCACCGACACCCATTACACATGGCCTGACGGACGCGAGGGCTGGTACGAGGTCCGGGCGTTTCCCTCCGAGAAGGGGCTCGCGCTTGTCTCCCGCGACGCGACGAGGGAGCGTATCGCACAGGCGGCGCTGGATGCGAGCCAGGCGCTGCTCCGCGATATCGTCGCGCAGATGCATAGCGGGCTGATCATTGCCGAGATAGTTCGCGACGCTGACGGAAGAGGTTGTGACTGGATCTACGTGGACGTGAACCCCGCGTGGGAGCGACTGCTGGGCATCTCGCGCGAGCAAGCGGTGGGTCGCCGAGTGACCGAAGTTCTGCCGGGCATAGAGCCGCATTGGGTCGCCAGTCTGATTGCGGGTCTCGATACCGGTAAACCCTATGTGTTCGATGCGCCGGTCGCGACCCTCGACCGTTGGTACGAGGGGCATGCGTTCCGGATCGGCCAAGATCGCCTCGGCATCACGTTCACCGAGGCGACCGCGCGGGTGCAGCGCGAGGCCGCACTCCAACAGCGGGCGCAGGAGAATGCGGCCGAACGTGACCGGCTCTGGGAGGCCTCGCCCGATCTGCTCATCGTGCTCGGGTTCGATGGGATCATCCACGCAGTCAACCCGGGTTGGACGACGACGCTGGGTTGGCAAGAACACGAGCTGATCGGCCAAAAATACCACAGTTTCGTGCATCCCGACGACATTGCATTGACGCAGGTAGCCGTCGAACATGCATCGTGTGAGGCGTTGGCGACCAGTGTCAATCGCTACCGCCACATAGATGGCAGCTATCGGTGGATCGATTGGAAAGCTGTGCCGGACGAGACCGCGATCCTCGCGAGCGGACGTGATGTCACCGCCGAGCGGCAGGCGCGGGCCGAACTCGAGGCAACGCAGAACGCGCTGCGCCAGGCGCAAAAAATGGAAGCGGTGGGCCAGCTGACGGGCGGCATCGCGCATGATTTCAACAATATGCTGGCGGTGGTGATCGGTAGCCTCGACCTGCTCGAGCGCAGGTTGGCCGCAGACGATGCGCGCGCGCGCCGCTATGTTTCAGCAGCCAGCGAGGGGGCGCGCCGGGCAGCGGCGCTGACGCAGCGACTGCTCGCCTTTTCGCGCCAGCAGCCGCTAAGGCCCGAGATCATCGAGCCCAACCGGCTGGTTGCAGGCATGTCCGATCTGCTCCGCCATTCGCTGGGGGCGCAGGTGCGGCTCGAGACGGTGCTAGCGGGCGGACTATGGCGCGTCCACGCCGATCCCAACCAGTTAGAGAGCGCGATTCTCAACCTCGCGGTCAATGCGCGAGACGCGATGCCAGGGGGCGGGCGGCTGACGATCGAGACGCGCAACGCGGCGATTGGTCTGATGGCAGACGAGTATGCAGGCCTGATTGCGGGCGAGTATGTGCAGATCGCGGTGACCGACACCGGCACGGGTATGACCCCCGAAGTCATTGCGAAGGCCTACGATCCGTTCTTCACGACCAAGCCCGTGGGCAAGGGCACCGGATTGGGGCTAAGCCAGGTCTATGGTTTCGTAACGCAATCCGGTGGGCATATCCGCATCGATTCGATACCCGATTGTGGCACGACGTTAGAGATCTCTCTTCCACGCCTGGTTGGCGGCCCGGATGCCGTGCTGAGTAAGGTCGCCTCGGGCGAGATGCCGGGCGATGGAACGGGCGAACTGATCCTGGTGGTCGAAGACGAGACGGCGGTGCGGCACTTCAGGATCGAAGCGCTGACAGAGCTCGGCTATCGCACGATCGAGGCCGGCGATGGCGAGGCGGCGCTGGCGCAGCTCACAGCCCATGCCGAGGTGGCGCTGATGTTCACCGACGTGGTCATGCCGGGGATGGACGGTCGCAGGCTCGCGGATCGCGCACGCGCCGCCCGGCCAGCTTTGCGCGTGCTGTTCACAACGGGCTATGCGCGAGACGCGGCGCTTCAGGCCGAAGCGGGCGGGCCGGGCGTGGACCTGATCGCAAAACCGTTCACGGTGGAGGCACTGGCGATCCGTGTGCGCGCAGTTCTCGACGCGCCGGTTCGGGTGCTGCCCGAGCCGGGCTGAAGCACGGGCGCGCTTGCCCGGGCGGGGGGCAGCCGTTACGCGCTCGTGGCGTATGATCCAGCTTTCCGCCGCAATCCAGCGCATCCAGCCCTCCGCCACTCTCGGCGTCAGCGCGAGGGCGGCGGCGTTGAAGGCGCAGGGGCGCGATATTGTCTCGCTTTCGGTCGGAGAGCCCGATTTTCCCGTGCCAGACAGTGCTCGCAAGGCTGCGATCGCGGCGATCGAAGCGGGGAACAATCATTACACAGCCGTGGAAGGGACGCCCGCGCTGCGGCGCGCGATCGCGGACAAGTTCGCGCGCGACAATGGGCTCAGCTTCACGCCCGAGGACATCATTGTCTCGACCGGCGGCAAGCAGGTGATCTTCAACGCGATGATCGCAACGGTGGGTGCGGGCGACGAGGTGGTCATGCCCGCGCCTTACTGGGTAAGTTATCCCGATATGGTGGCGCTTGCCGGGGGGACACCGGTGCCGGTGCCGACGCGCGCGGCGGAAGGGTACAAGATGTCCGCGGACGCGCTGGAAGCGGCGATCACGCCCGCTTGCCGGTGGCTGATCCTGAACTCGCCCTCCAACCCGACGGGCGCGGTCTATACTGCGGGCGAGTTAGCGGCGTTCGCGGATGTGCTGCGTCGGCACCCGCAGGTCTGGGTGTTGAGCGACGATATGTACGAGCATATCCGTTATGGAACGGCACCGTTCGCGACGATGGCGGCGGTTGCACCCGATCTGGCGGAGCGGACGCTGACGGTGAACGGCGCATCCAAGGCATTCGCGATGACGGGGTGGCGGATCGGCTTCGCGGGAGGGCCGCGCGAGCTCATCAAGGCGATGGTCAAGGCGCAGAGCCAGTCCACGTCGAACGCCTGCGCGATCGCGCAGGCGGCATGCGTGGGGGCGCTGACGGGGGATATGGGGTTTTTAGCCGAGCGGGCGGCGGTGTTCCGGGCGCGGCGGGACATGGTGGTGGCGCGATTGGGCACGATGCCCGGGCTGACCTGCCCAACCCCCGAGGGGGCGTTCTACGTGTTCCCCGAATGCGCCGGGCTGATCGGGCGGCGGACGGCTGCCGGTCAAGTGCTGGCGAGCGACGAGGATGTCGCGGGGTGGCTTCTGGATAACGGGGTCGCGGTGGTGCACGGTGCGGCGTTCGGCCACTCGCCCGCGTTCCGGGTTTCCTATGCGACCGACACCGCGAGCCTGACGACCGCGATGGATCGGATCGAAGCCGCGATCGCTACGCTGGACTGATGCGCGTGCGGCTGCGCGACGCCACACCGGAGGATGCCGCCCAAATCGCCGCGATCTACGCGCCGCAGGTGCTGCATGGCACCGCGACCGCCGAGGAGGTGCCGCCCGATGCGAGCGAGATGGCGGCGAGGATGGCCAAGGTGCGCGCGGAGAGCCTGCCGTACATCGTGGCAGAGCAGGGCGGGACGGTGTGTGCCTACGCCTATCTGTCGCGCTATCACGCGCGCGCGGCCTATCGGTGGACGGTGGAAGATTCGATCTACGTGGCGGCGAACGCGCAAGGTTGCGGGATTGGCCGCGCGCTGCTGGCCGAACTCATCGTGCGTGCGGATGGGCTGGGCCTCGCGCAAATGATCGCCTCGATCAGCGCACAGGGGGGCGAGGCTTCGATCGCGCTGCACGCGCGCGCGGGGTTTGTGGATCGCGGTCGGCTGCCCGCGATCATCTGCAAGGCGGGGCGTTGGCTGGACGTGGTGTATATGCAACGACCGCTCGCGGCGGCGCGCAATATTGCAGATTGATGACGGAATGGAACGCGCTACAGTCGAGCGTTCCATGCGAACTATCGCCATTTTCAGCCTCAAGGGCGGCGTCGGCAAGACGACCGCTGCGGTCAACCTTGCCTACGCGGCTGCGACAGCGGGCGCGCGCCGGACGCTGCTGTGGGATCTGGACGCGCAGGGGGCGGCGAGCTTCATCCTTGGTGTGGACGAGCCGGGCGATACGCGGGCGCGCCGTCTGATCAGCGCGGGGGCGAGGCCGCTCGATTCGGTTCGGCCGACGGGGGTGCCGGGGCTGCACCTGCTCGCCGCCGACAAGTCGCTGCGGCATCTGGAGCGGCAACTGGCCGACGATGGCGGCGCCAACCTCCTGAAGCGGCTGCTGGGCGGCTTCGCGGCGCATTATGACCGCGTGATCCTCGATTGCCCGCCAGGCCATTCGTCCTTGGCCGAGCAGGTGTTCCGCGCCGCCGACATCATCGTCGAGCCGATGCCCCCTGCCCCGCTCGCCGAGCGCACGCACGATGCGCTGATCGAGCATCTGGCAAAGCATCACGAGGGCAATCCGGCGGTGCTTCCCGTCTTCTCGATGATCGACCGCCGCCGCAACCTGCATCAGGCCGCACTCGATGCGTGGCCCGAGCGGATCGCGCTGCCCTATGCGAGCATCGTCGAGCGGATGGCGCTGGAGCGGCAGCCATTGGGGGCGCTGGCACCCGGATCGGCCGCAGCGCACGCGTTCGTCGAGCTGTGGGCCGCGACCGAACGTCGCTTGCTGAGCTGACCGGGCGGACCCGCTGAGGGTAGCAGGCGTTGCCGGGGTGCACCGTGTCCCGGAGTTAACACGATGCCGCCACGTCTGAAGCCGCTTGCCGAGCAGACCATCGTCA
>JBBQJX010000058.1:0-8419 GCA_038326295.1 Sphingomonadales bacterium | reverse complement strand
GGGTGAAGACGCCGCCAAGGGTCTCGATTCCAAGGCTTAGCGGGGTACCGTCGAGCAGCAGCACGTCCTTGACGTCGCCCTGGAGAACGCCCGCCTGGATCGCGGCACCGATCGCGACCACTTCGTCGGGGTTGACGCCGGTATGGCCTTCCTTGCCGAAGACCTGCTTCACAAATTCGCGGACCGCAGGCATGCGCGTCTGGCCGCCGACCAGCACCACTTCGGCAATATCCGCCGGCTTCAGCCCCGCATCGTCCAATGCCATCTGGCACGGACCGCGCGTGCGATCGATCAGATCGTGCACCAGCTCTTCGAGCTTCGAGCGGGTGAGCGTGACGACGAGGTGCTTGGGCCCGGTGGCGTCGGCGGTGATGAAGGGAAGGTTGATCTCGGTCGACGCCGCGCTCGACAGCTCGATCTTGGCGCGCTCGGCACCCTCTTTGAGCCGCTGAAGCGCGAGGCGATCCCCGCGCAGGTCAATCCCCTGATCCTTCTTGAACCCGTCCGCGAGCCACTCGACGATCTTCGCGTCGAAATCCTCGCCGCCCAGGAACGTATCGCCATTGGTGGACTTCACCTCGAAGACGCCGTCGCCGATCTCGAGGATCGAGACGTCGAACGTGCCGCCGCCGAGATCGTACACCGCGATCGTTTTATTGGTATTCTTGTCCAGCCCATAAGCGAGCGCGGCGGCGGTGGGCTCGTTGATGATGCGCAGCACTTCAAGGCCAGCAATCTGCCCCGCGTCCTTGGTCGCCTGGCGCTGCGCGTCGTTGAAGTATGCGGGCACGGTGATCACCGCTTGCGTTACTTTCTCGCCCAGATACGCCTCGGCGGTTTCCTTCATCTTCTGCAGGATGAAGGCGCTGATCTGCGACGGGCTGTAGTCCTGCCCGCCCGCGCTCACCCACGCATCGCCGTTCGGCCCGCGTGTGATCTTGTAGGGGACGAGGCCCATGTCCTTCTGCGTCATCGGATCGTCGAACCTGCGACCGATCAGGCGCTTGACCGCGAAGATCGTGTTCTCGGGGTTGGTAACCGCCTGGCGCTTGGCGGGTTGGCCGATCAGCCGCTCCTTATCCTTGGCAAAGGCAACCTGGCTGGGGGTGGTACGCGCACCTTCCGCGTTCTCGATCACCTTGGGGGTGCTGCCCTCCATCACGGCCACGCAGCTGTTCGTCGTGCCCAGATCGATCCCGATCACCTTCGCCATTTTTGAAACACCTCTGTCACATGCGGTTGGAGAGCGAGCGCCCAAGCGCCCGCCGTTCATCTGATCCCCGATATGGGAGACGCGCCCGTCGCTGCAAGAATGTCGCGTGTTCGGCGCAACCTCGGGCGACCTGGCCCTGCGACGGTGACACCGCTGGACCGGACCCGCCCCGCTTCCTACCTTTGCGCGCATGGAACGAAACATGCCGTTTGTCGCCCGCACCGCACGACCACTCGGCTGGGCGGCGCTGGCAATCGCGTTGCTCTCGCTGTTGGCGGCGCTCGTCTCGGGCGGCGCGCGCTCGGCGCAGATCGGTGCAGCGGTCAGCATCGAGCGTGCGTGGGTGAGCGCGGTGCCGATCGCGGGCCATCCGGCGGCGGGCTATCTGACGTTGATCGGCGGCGCTGCGCCCGATACGCTGGTCCGCGTGAGCAGCCCCGGCGCGTCCGCGATCGAGCTGCACGCGAGCATGGCGGGTGGCGGCATGATGCAGATGGCGAAACTTCGCTCGGTCGCGGTGCCCGCGCGCGCCCGCGTCATCTTCGCCGAGCGCGGGCGGCATCTGATGATCTTCGGATTGAAGCTGGGCACGAAGTCCCTGCCGCTTACGTTCACCTTCGCATCGGGCAGAACCGTGAGTGTAACCGCCCCGGTGCGCGCCGTTGGCGGCATGGAGCACGAGGCATCGTCGGCACGACGCACGATCTGAAGCGCGAACTCACGCCCGGCGAGCGCGCGATTGCGGCGCGCGTGTTCGGCGACGAACTGGACGCAGACGCGGTTCGCGTCGCCAACGCCAAGTGGATCTGGTTCCAGCCGCGCGGGGTGATGATGGCCCCACAGGGCTGCATCCACTGCAATCCGCGCGGGCCCGACTACCGGGACGATTATTCGGCGGAGAACTGGCACATTCGCGGCCGCTTCGTGCACGAACTCGCGCATGTGTGGCAGTGGCAACGCGGCATCCCGCTCGCGTGGGTGCGCTGGCCCTTCGCGCGCTATGGCTACCGGGTGCAACCGGGGCGCCATTTTTTCGATTACGGGCTCGAACAGCAGGCCGAGATCATCCGCCACTGGTATCTGCGCCGCGAGGGGGTAAGTTCGCCCGACTGGCCTTCGCTGGCGGCGCTGGAGCGGCTGCTGCCCTTCTCTCCTCTCCCGCTTTCGGGCGACGAGAGGTGAGGCTCGCGCTGTACCAGCCCGACATCGCGGCGAACGTGGGCGCGGCCCTGCGGCTCGGTGCGTGTCTGGGCGTCTCCATCGACGTGATCGGCCCCTGCGGCTTTGCGGTCTCGGACGCGAGCATGCGGCGCGCGGCGATGGACTATGCTGCGATCGCGGCCTGGACGCTGCACGCCGATTGGACCGCGTTCCGCACGGCCGTGCCCGGTCGCCTCGTCCTGCTGACCACCCACGCCGCCACTGCCCACTACGAGGCCGCGTTCGCGCTAGAGGACATTTTGCTGCTGGGCCGGGAAAGTGCAGGCGCGCCCGATTGGCTGCATGCAGACGCAAGCCTGCGCATCCGCGTACCCATGGTCGCCGGAGCACGCAGCCTCAATCTGGTCACCGCCGCAGCCCTGGTGCTAGGCGAGGCGCTTCGACAAACCGGAGGCTATCCTGACTGACACCGCCGACCGCCGCACCGCCGCCCGCGCCTGGTTCGAGGCGTTGCGCGACCGCATCCGCGCCGAATTTGTGTCCATCGAGCGCGAAGCCGGATCGGACGCCGAATTTGCGGTCAAGGCGTGGGATCGTCCCGATCCCAGCGGCGCGCATGGCGGCGGCGGCGTGATGAGCCTGCTGCGCGGCCGCGTGTTCGAAAAGGCGGGCGTCAACGTCTCCACGGTGCAGGGCACGTTCGCACCCGAGTTCGCAGGCGGCATGCGCGGCGCATCGGCGGAGCAGCCGGGCTTCTTCGCCACCGGCATCAGCCTGGTGGTCCATCCCGCAAACCCGCATGTCCCCGCCGTACACATGAACACGCGCTATCTGGAGACCACGTCGGGCTGGTTCGGGGGTGGCGCGGACCTCAATCCCAGTCACCCCGATCCGGACGATACGGCCGCCTTCCACGCCGCACTCGAAGCCGCCTGCGCAACCGTGCCCGGCGATTATCCGCGCTACCGGCAATGGGCGGAGGACTATTTCTGGCTCCCCCACCGCCAGGTCGCGCGCGGCGCGGGGGGCATCTTCTACGATCATCTGGACAGCGGCGACTGGCCGGCGGACTTCGCCTTCACGCAAGCCGTGGGCGAGGCGTTCCTGAACGCCTATCCAACGATCGCGCGCCGCCGCATGGGCGACCCAATCACGCCCGAAGACCGCGCCCAGCAGCTGACCTACCGGGGCCGCTACGCCGAGTTCAACCTGCTCCACGATCGCGGCACGATCTTCGGGCTGAAAACCGGCGGCAATATCGAGGCGATCCTGATGAGCCTGCCGCCGCTCGCGACCTGGTAGCTCAGCCCTCGCGCAACTGGCGGTAGATCACACCCAGCCCGGCGGAGAACAGCACGAACAGCGCGCCATTGATCGCCGCCGAGACGACCGCGACCACGATGCGCGCCACCATATGCGCCCCCGCCAGCGCCGCGCCGCTGCCGAGCGCCGCCGCTACGCCCTGCACCGCAAGCGCGACCAGGATCGCGGCGAACGAGGTGACGAAAATCAGCAGCGCGATCCGCCAGCCCGATCCGCTGCTCAGCCGCCACGCGCGCCTGATGCCGGTGACAGGCGCGGCACCCTCCACCGCGAAAACGCCGACCATCGGAGCCAGCCGCCCGGCAACCCAGAGCAAAACCGGCACCAGCAACAGGGCGATCAACCCGCCCACGAGCATCGCCTGCTTCTGGACGGCGTCCCCGCCGAGAGCGGACACCGCACCGAGCACCAGCATAAGGACGAGCGAGATCGGAATCAGCAGCAGAAGATACAGGAAGAACAGCACCACCAGCGCCCCCAAATACCGCAGCAGCGCAGGCAGCATCCGGGCCAGCGTCTGGCCCACTGTTTCGTCCGTCGGCCGCGCGGCATCGCCCGCAATCGCCGCGATAGTAAGAGTCACGAGCGATTGCAGCACCACGCCCACAAGCGCGGCGGGCCAGAACCATGGCGGAAAATGCGGCATCGTGCCCGGTGCGGGCAGCGTGAACCCCTGCATCCCCTGCGGCACCAGCAGACCGAACAGCAGCGCGGGCAGAAACACGAACGCGGCCGTCAGCGTGGCGAACGCGCTCAGATGCGCGCGCACCTGCGACTGCGTTTCGCGCCACACACGATCGATGCTGATGCGGGCCATGCGGCTCCCCCTATTATGCGGGCAACGCTAGTCCCGGGCGGCCGTGCGTCAAGCGGTGGCCGTCACACCCTTGTCGTCGAAAAGCTGCTTGAGCTCGCCGCTCTCCACCATCTCCATCAGGATGTCCGATCCACCCACCAGCTCGCCCTTCACGTACAGCTGCGGGACGGTGGGCCAGTTCGAGTAGGCCTTGATGCCCTGCCGGATTTCCGGATCGGCGAGCACGTCCACCGTGTGCGGTTCTACGCCCAGATGTTCGAGGATCGAGATCGCCTTGGCGGAAAACCCGCATTGCGGGAAATACTGCGTGCCCTTCATGAAAAGCACGACGGGGTGCTCGGCAAGGAGCGCGGAGATGCGGGCGTTGGTGTCCATGGGGGTACCTCTCGGACTAAAGTAGTTTAAGGATCGCCGCGACGACGGTCAGCATTGCTGCGAACGAACCGCAGATGCGGATGAACAATCGGTTTTCCAGACCGGGCAACTCATTCTCGGTCGCTACCTGCGCCATCGAGATTTCGCTCGGGCCCTCGGTCATGGCTTTGACTGCGGCTCGCTGCAAGCCGCTCAGCATAGGCGTAGGTCTCGAACATGGGCGCGGTGGTTGCCATGCCGGTCACTTAGGCGCGGCCGTCGTCAGCGCCAAGGCGTGGAGCTGGCCCCCCATGCGCCCGCCAAGCGCTTCGTAGACCATCTGATGCTGGCGCACCCGCGATACTCCCGCGAACGCGGCCGAGGTGATCCGCGCGGCATAATGATCGCCGTCGCCGCGCAAATCGTCGATCTCGATCGTGGCGTCGGGCATCGCGGCCTGGATCAGCGCGGCGATCTCGGACGCGGCCATCGGCATCAGAGCGCTTCCATGATCTGGCGGCGGGCTTCGATGCCTTGCGTGGCGAGCGCGTGGCGCACTTCATGCTCGGTGATCGGCGATGCGGCGGCGGCAAGATCGGCCATGACCTTGCGCATCACGTCTTCATCCCCCGCTTCCTCCAGATCGGCCTGGACAACCGATTTGGCGTAGGTGGCGGCTTCGTCGGCGCCAAGGCCCAGATGCGCCGCAATCCACAGCCCGAGCAGCTTGTCCCGCCGCGCCATTACGCGGAACTGCAGTTCGGCATCGTGCGCGAACTGCGCTTCGAAGCTGCGTTCGCGATCGGTGAAATTGGTCATTGCAAACTGGTTCCCCGGATGAACGCAACCGCTATATGGGTGCACCGGAACGGGTTCAATCGGAGATGCTCGATGACGCGCGCGTGGGCGGGACTGGGCGTGGCGCTGCTGCTTGTGAGCGGCTGTAGCAAGAAGATTGACGGCGGGCAGACCGCGACGACCGATTGGCTTGCCAAAGCCCCAGTCGCCGACGCGGCGGCCGGAGCTACTGCGGGAGCGGCCGCCGGAAAACCGAGAGCGTCCCCCGCTCCCGTGGCAGTCGCACCGCGCATCGCCTACACTTATTCCTACCATTACCGCATCCCCGCCAAACACCTGGCCGAGGTTGCCCGCGCGCATCAGGCGATCTGCGAGGCGCTCGGGCCGACGCGCTGTGTCGTCGTGAATGCCTCGCTCGATGGGCAGAGCGGCGGCTTCGAGAACGGAATGCTGCAACTGCGCGTCGCTCCCGATCTCGCTGTGCATTTCGCCGACCAGCTGACCGCCGCCGCCGTCAGGTCGGACGGCGCGTTGATCGGCTCGCAAGTCAAGGGCGAGGATCTGACCAAGCAGGTCGTCGACGCCGAAGCCGGTCTGAGGGCCAAGGCCACGCTTCGCGACCGGCTCCAGCAACTGCTCGAACATCGCGACGGCAAGCTCGCGGACCTGCTCGAGGTGGAGCGGGCGCTGGCGCAGACGCAGGGCGAACTTGATGCCGCGACCGGTTTGCTGGCCGAACTGCGCCAGCGCCTCGCCATGAGCGAGGTCACGATCGCGTACGAAAGCGAGACCCCCACCGGCTCCACCGGGCGACCGATCGCCCGTGCGATAGCCGGTGTCGGCGATGCGTTCTCGATCAGCTTGAGCTTCCTCATTACCACGCTGGCCTATCTCGGGCCGTTTGCGGCGGTGGGCACCGTGATCTGGCTGGTCGCGCGGGCACGGCGGCGCAAACGGGACGCAGACTGAAGCACGCTAAAGCCTATGCCGCGATCGCACTCTCCCACGCGATCCGCAAACTAACCCTCCCCCGCCAACCTCGACATTTCAACGGAGCACCAACACTTGGCAAAAACCCCAAATGGGTTATCGATATGGTATCACGCAACGCCATGACGGTCCGACCGAGCAATGCCAGCGCATCGTTTTCGAAACGCTGACAGATTCGGGTAGAGTGCAGAAACCCGCCCGCGCGGTCGGTATGAGCGCGTCGGGCGTATATCCTCCCCGGTTGCGCGCTCCCAGGAATTTGTGGAACGCTGGGACGAAGCGCTTCGCCTCTCGGTTGACACGCTCGTCGACAGCGCGGTCGAACGCGACATTCACGGCACCGTAAACCCGGTTTTCTACTAGCGCGAGATCGTCGGCGAGCGTGTCAGCCACGATTCGCGATTGACGATTTTCCTTCTCCGGATGCTTGCGCCCGCCGTCTCGGAACGCAGGCCGATATCGATTGTGTCGCCGCGCCCGAGCCTGAACCAAAGCCCGGTGCGGCGCTCCATGGGAACCGCGATGCGTCGCGCGGGCGTGTTATTGCGTTCGCGCCATAGCGCCGTGAACTTCGTGAACTTCGCCCCGCCCGTGCCCCGATTGCGCCCCTCCGCCCCCGCGCCTATGTGAAGCAGCCGTCGTCGGACCTTGTGCCTCTCGCGCGTGCGAGGGTTCGTTCAATGCTCGCCCTAGGAGGCCCTGCCGATGCGTCGCCGCCAGATTTATGAAGGCAAGGCCAAGATCCTTTACGAGGGGCCCGAGCCCGGCACGATCATCCAGTATTTCAAGGACGATGCGACCGCCTTCAACGCGCAGAAGAAGGGCACGATCTCGGGCAAGGGGGTGCTCAACAACCGCATCTCCGAACATCTGTTCACCATGCTGACCGGCATCGGCATCCCCAACCACTTCATCCGCCGCCTGAACATGCGCGAGCAGCTGGTGCGGCAGGTGGAGATCATTCCCATTGAGGTGGTGGTCCGGAACGTGGTCGCGGGCAGTCTCGCCACACGCTACGGCATCGAGGAGGGGACGCCGCTCAGCCGCTCGATCCTCGAATATTATTACAAGGACGATGCGCTGAACGATCCGATGTGCACCGAGGAGCATATCGCCGCGTTCGGCTGGGCGAACCAGGAGGAAATGCACGATATCGCGGACATGGCGATCCGCGTGAACGATTTCCTGAGCGGCGTGTTCGCGGGAGTGGGCATCAAGTTGGTCGACTTCAAGATGGAGTTCGGGCGGCTTTGGGAGAACGAATATGCGCGCATCATCCTGGCGGACGAAATCTCGCCCGATGGCTGCCGGCTGTGGGACATGCGCACCAACGAGAAGCTCGACAAGGACCGGTTCAGGCGGGATCTGGGCGGTGAGGTGGAGGCGTATCAGGAGGTCGCGCGGCGGCTGAACCTGCTGCCCGAGGGGACGGTCAACACCGTGCTCGATCTGGAGAAGCACCGCCGCAAGGTGGGCAAGTAAGGCGATGCGGTGCCGCTGGCCCCTGGGTTTGGCGGCGCTGCTGTTGGCGGGCGCGGCGGGGCCGGGGCCCCCTGCCCCCGATCCGGCGCTGGCGGCGCTGCTGAAATCGCCGACGCGCTGCGTGAAACCGGGGCCGGCTGGCGAGGTGGTGGTGTGCGGCGGGCGCAACCGCGAGGCCGAACGCCAGCGACTGCCCTTCCCGCCGCCGGCCGATGATGGCGATCCGCGCCAGTTCAGCGTCAGCCGCGAGCGGAATGCGCTGGTGGAGGACCGGAGCGGGG
>JBBQJX010000057.1:0-8469 GCA_038326295.1 Sphingomonadales bacterium | reverse complement strand
CGATGACAACGTCGCGGTTGAACTTCTGCCGATATTCGGTCGCGAGCTTGGCGGCGAAGGTGACGGCTTCGGGATCGTCCCCATTCACGTGGAGGATCGGAGCCTGCACGGTGCGCGCGACGTCCGAAGGATAGGGCGAGGAGCGCGCATATTGCGGCGAGGTGGTGAAGCCAACCTGGTTGTTGACGATGAAGTGGATCGTGCCACCGGTATTGTAGCCAGGCACACCCGAGAAACCGAAACATTCCGCCACGATGCCCTGCCCCGCGAACGCCGCGTCGCCGTGGATGAGCACCGGGATCACCGCGTCTCGCGCTTCGTCGAGCGTGGGGTCGCCGTGGCGCGCCTGCGTCGCGCGCGTCTTGCCGAGCACGACGGGGTTTACCGCCTCCAGATGCGACGGGTTGGGCGCGAGGCTCAGGTGAACCTCGATCCCGTCGAATGCGCGATCGGTGCTGGTGCCCAGATGATATTTGACATCGCCCGAGCCGCCCACGGCTTCGGGAGTAGCCGCGCCGCCCGCGAACTCGTGGAAGATGGCGCGGAAGGGCTTCTGCATGACATTGCCGAGCATGTTGAGGCGGCCGCGATGCGGCATGCCGATCACCATCTCGCGCGCACCGAACTGGCCGCCATATTTGATGATTGCCTCCATCGCGGGGATCATCGCCTCGCCGCCATCGAGACCGAAGCGCTTGGTGCCGACGAATTTGCGCGCGAGGAATTTCTCCCACTCCTCCGCCTCGATCACCTTGTTCAGGATCGATTTCTTGCCGAGAGGGGTGAAGTGGATTTCCTTTTCGCGCCCCTCGATGCGATCCTGGATGAAGCGGCGCTCGTCCACATCGTTGATATGCATGTATTCAAAGCCGACATTGCCGCAGTAGTTGCGGCAGAGCATCGCGTGCAGTTCGCGGACGGTCGCGGTTTGGACGTCCTGGAAATAGTTGCCGAGATAGACGGGGCGATCGAGATCGGCATCGCCGAAGCCGTGATAGGCGGGGCTGAGATCGGACGGCAGATCGCGCTTGCTGAGCCCGAGCGGATCGAGATTGGCCGCGAGGTGCCCGCGCACGCGGTAGGTGCGGATCAGCATGATCGCGCGGATGCTGTCGTCGGCGGCGTGATGGTCGGGGGCGGCATGATGGTCCGGCGCGGAGGGGGCGGCTGCGGCTGCGCTGGCGGGCCTATCCACCGACATGCGAGTCGGATCGAGCGCGAGCGTCAGCGCATCGTCTGGCAGCGGCGGCCAGTTGGGGCGTGCCCAGCTTGGGCCCTGCTGCGGCTCGCTGTCCGCCAAACCGCCGTATTCGCCGTCCATCCTGCTCTCCGCTCGTCGCTCGCGTCAGCGCAGATAAGGCGATCGCGCGGGTTTGCGAAGCATGAATGCGTCCACATCGCCGGTCACGTTGCGGTCGCGGGGATGCCGGGATAGAGCGAAACGGTGTTGAGCGGCGTGGCGACGAGACAAGCACGACGCGCCGCGATCGCCGCAGTGCTTTGCCACGCGAGCGGTGCGGCGGCGGGACCGCCCTACATCACCGATGACCCGCAGCCGACCGATCTGGGCCACTGGGAGATCTATGTCTTTGGTAACGGCTCCCGCGCGCAGGGTGCCTGGGACGGCGCAGCGGGGCTCGATCTTAATTACGGCGCGGTCGAGGGTATCCAGCTGACGAGTACGCTGCCGATCAATTTCAGCAGCGCGCCGGACGGCCGACCGGGGGTCGGCGATGTCGAGCTTGGCCTCAAATACCGTTTCCTGCATCGCGAACGGGCGGGCTTCGGACTGGCCGTTTTCCCACGCCTTTTCCTCCCGACGGCCTCGAGCCGGTTCGGATCTGGCAGGCTGGGCGCGCTGTTTCCGCTCTGGGCGCAGAAGGACGCGGGCAAGTGGGCAATCTTCGGCGGCAGCGGCTATGCGCTCAACCCGGGCGCGGGGAACCGGGACTATTGGCAGAGCGGCGTGGCGGCGACGCGGACGGTTTCGGCCCGGCTGTCGCTCGGCGGCGAGGTCGTCCACCGCACGCCGGACGCGGTCGATGCGCATTCCTATGTCGCTTTCAACCTCGGCGGCGGTTACAAGCTGGGCGGTCCGTTCTCCCTGATCTTCTCGGGCGGACCCGGGATCGTGAACGCGCGCCGGGGCGGCGCGTACAATCTCTACACCGCGCTCGCGATTCTGTTCTGAAGGATGGCCATGGAACAAAAGAACGCGCGTATGAGCAAGGTTCCGGCGGTAACGTTGGGATTCTGGGTGATCAAGATTCTCGCGACAACGCTGGGAGAAACTGCGGGGGACACTGTCAGCATGACGATGGACCTCGGCTATCTGGTCGCCACCGGCTTCTTCCTCGGCCTGCTGCTGTTGCTGGTGTGGCGACAGATCGCGGCGGTGCGCTTTCACCCGGCGCTGTACTGGGCGACCATCGTCGCCTCCACCACGGCCGGCACGACGATGGCCGATTTCGCCACGCGTTCGCTCGGCATCGGCTACACGGGGGGATCGGCGCTGCTGCTGGGATGCGTGCTGGCCTCGCTCGCCGCGTGGCGCGCGGTCATGGGATCGGTCTCGGTGGACACGATCCGCAGTTCGAGGGCCGAGATGTTCTACTGGCTCACGATCACCTTCTCGCAGACGCTCGGCACCGCGCTCGGCGACTGGACGGCGGATACGGGCGGTCTGGGCTATGTCGGCGCGGCGGCGGTGTTCGGGGCGATGCTGGCGGTGCTGGCGGGGCTGTTCTACGCCACCCGCGTCAGCCGCGTATTGCTGTTCTGGGCGGCGTTCATCCTCACGCGTCCGCTGGGCGCGACGGTGGGAGATTTCCTCGACAAGCCGCTCGATCACGGCGGGCTCGCGTTCAGCCGCCCGCTCGCCTCGGCGGTGCTGACGATCGCGATCGTGGCGTTGCTCGCTCTTGTGCCGCAGCGAGCTGGCGGGCACCCGGTCGAAGGGCGGGCAGCTTAAGAAGGGAGGAATGTCCGCCAAGACGCTCCCACTGTCCACGGGGGCCGCCGACGAGGCTTAACGTCCAAGCACCCGCGCCAATGTGCTCCCCAGTTCCGCCGGGCTGTCGGTGATCGTGAACCCCGCCGCGCGCATGGCTTCCAGTTTGCTCTCCGCATCGCCCTTGCCGCCGCTGACGATCGCGCCTGCGTGGCCCATCCTTCGTCCTGGCGGAGCGGTACGCCCCGCGATGAAGCCCACCATCGGCTTGGCGCGCCCGCGCCTGCCTTCGTCCGCGAGGAACTGCGCGGCTTCCTCCTCGGCGCTGCCGCCGATCTCGCCGATCATGATCATGCTCTGCGTGGCGGGATCGGCGAGGAAGAGTTCGAGCACATCGATGAAATTGGTGCCGTTGACCGGATCGCCGCCGATGCCGACCGCGGTCGTCTGCCCAAGGCCCGCCTGCGTGGTCTGGTGGACCGCCTCGTAGGTGAGCGTGCCCGAGCGGCTTACGACGCCGACGCTCCCCTTCAGAAAAATATTGCCCGGCATGATGCCGATCTTGCACTCGCCGGGCGTGAGGACGCCGGGGCAATTGGGGCCGATCAGACGCGATTTGCTGCCCGATAAAGCACGCTTCACCTTCACCATGTCGAGCACGGGAATGCCCTCGGTGATACACACGATCAGCGGCACCTGCGCGTCGATCGCTTCCAGAATGGCATCGGCCGCAAAAGGTGGCGGCACGTAGATCGCGCTCGCGTCCGCGCCCGTGGCCTGCATCGCCTCGGCCACCGTATCGAACACCGGCAGGTCGAGATGCACCTGCCCGCCTTTGCCGGGCGCGACACCGCCGACCATCTTCGTGCCATAGGCGATCGCCTGTTCGGAGTGGAACGTGCCTTGCTTGCCGGTGAAACCCTGGCAGATGACCCGGGTGGCGGCGGTGACGAGGATCGACATCAACGGACCTTTGCGGAAGACAATGTTAGACGGACCGTGGGGCGGGTAGCACCCAGCGCATCGGGCTGCGCGGCGATTGCGAAGGCGATCGTCTGGCGCAAACCCTTCGAGGTGCGGTGCCAGAGGATGTCGCGCTGCTGCATCGCCGTGGGCGGCCCGAGCCTGAGTTCGGTCCGCACCTCGGCAAGCGCGGCGGAAGGGTCGGGTGCCTCGAGGAGTGGGCTGAGAATGGCACAGACCTGCGCGCCATCGGCATCGAGCATGGCGAGCTGGACCGGCCATGCGACAAGGCTGTCCACGCCGCGCGGCCCGGGGACGGGCGGAGCCTTGAACGGCCTTGGCCTCGCGGTAAGCGCGGCGGCGCGCTGCCCGGCGGCGCTACCCGGATGCGCGAGGCATATGTTGCGAAACGCCTGCGCTGCCTGCGCGATCGATCCGCCCGATTCGATTGAGACCATGCGCGGCGGCGCAGCGGCGGCGAGCGCGAGCAGTGCGAGCGGGGGGAAGAGAAAGCGGCGCATGGCTATGCCGGATCGTCCATCGACAGCTGGCGCGTGGTAATCGCGGCCCAGTCGTAGGGGCAGGCTTCGGGGAAAACGCGGGTGGCGATCCTGGTCTCGCGGGCCGCCCTCAAACGCGCTGCCCCATAGGCATCGTCGATTGCCGCCTGCCGGAGCGGCTTCAAACTGGGATTTTGCCGGATGACCCGCTCCGATCGGTACCGCCCCTCCGCAACCGAGGCGAGCCAGCGCTGGCCTCTCCTCCCCGGCTGATAGTCCCACTTGAGAAGATGCAGGAGAATGTTTTCGAGATGGCTCTCCAGCGTGCCCAGCTCCTGCCTGCCCAAACTCTCAAGCTCCTCGGCCACATTCTCGATATCCACGCCGTTCGGCCGCGCCTCGCGCACGAGGCGTGCTTGCTCGAACGCCCAGCCGGCGAAATCCTCGCGGTGGGTGGCGGGGCCGGTGGGCGGCTGGATTCGGTCCCAGAAGCCCATCAGGCCGCCCGCTTCACCTCGGCGACGATCTTGCGCGCCGCGTCGCCCAGATCGTCGGCGCTCACGATCGGCAGACCGGACTGCGCGAGGATGGCTTTGCCCAGTTCGACATTGGTGCCCTCCAGGCGCACCACCAGGGGCACATGCAGGTTCACCTCTTTTGCCGCCGCGATAATGCCTTCGGCGATAATATCGCAGCGCATGATGCCGCCGAAGATGTTGACGAGGATCCCCTTCACCGCAGGATCGGACAGGATCAGCTTGAACGCGGCGGTCACCTTCGCCTTGTCCGCGCCGCCGCCCACGTCGAGGAAGTTGGCGGGTTCGGCGCCGTTCAGCTTGATGATGTCCATCGTGGCCATCGCCAGCCCCGCGCCGTTCACGAGGCAGCCGATGTCCCCGTCGAGCTTGATGAACGCGAGTTCGTGCTTCGACGCCTCGATCTCGGCGGGATCTTCCTCGGCCAGATCGCGGTACGCCGCCAGATCGGGGTGGCGGAACATCGCATTGTCGTCGAAGCCCACCTTGGCATCGAGCACGAGCAGCTTGCCGTCCTTCGTCACTGCGAGCGGGTTGATCTCGATCTGGCTCGCATCGGTGCCGACGAACGCGGCATACGCACTGGCCACCACCTGCTCCGCCTGCTTGGCGAGATCGCCGCTCAGGCCCAGCGCGAACGCGACCGAACGGCCGTGGTGCGGCTGGACGCCCGAGGCGGGATCGACGGTGAAGGTGAGGATCGCGTCGGGGTGGGAGTGCGCGACCTCCTCGATATCCATGCCGCCTTGCTGCGAGGCGACGATGGCGATGCGGCCGGTGGCGCGATCGACCAGGAACGCGAGGTAGAATTCGCGCTCGATATCGACGCCATCGGTTACATAGAGCCGCTGCACCTGCTTGCCTGCGGGGCCGGTCTGGACGGTGACCAGCGTGTTGCCGAGCATATCGGCGGCTGCCGCGCGCACCTCGTCGCGGCTGCGCGCGAGGCGGACGCCACCTTTGGCCCCCTCGGGCAGTTCCTTGAAGCGCCCCTTGCCGCGACCCCCGGCGTGGATCTGCGCCTTCACCACATACAGCGGCCCCGGCAGCACATCGACCGCCGCCGCCGCCTCGTCCACGCTCATCGCGGCAATGCCCAGCGGTACGGGCACGCCGAACTTCGCCAGCATGTCCTTGGCCTGATATTCGTGGATGTTCATGGGGTCTCTCGCTTGGCGGCGCGCGGCAGGGCAGGTTGGGCGCGTCGTAGCGGCTTGGGCGGGAGATGTCTCCCCTCACTGCCCGGCAAGCAATGCCAAGCGCGCCCATGCATATTTCCTTATCGCTCCGAAAAGCGCACACTCCTTCCCGGCGACCCGGCCGCAGCCGGAGCCGCCGGGAGGGACGCTCGATGGCACAGGATTGCACCCACGCGCACGGCCGCGCGCACCAATGTTTCATCATTTCGCCCGATCTGCTGAAGAAGCTCAGCCAGGCCAAGGGCAACAGCCGCGCGCTCAAGCGCACGCTGCAATCGACGTGGCTCGTCACCAGCAACATGCGCAAGGGACGCGAGACCGCTCGGCTGTCGGCGATTTCGCAGAAGACCAGCCAGTTCCGACGCGATATCGATAGCCCGCCGCCCGAAATCTTCATGTACGATTGCCAGAAACACCACTCGATCCCTGGTCGCCCGATCGCCGATCCGGCGAAGTCCACCGATGCAGGCGTGCGCATCGCCTATCAGACCACCAAGGACGTGGCGAAATTCTACAAGGACGTGCTCGGCCGCAGCTCGGGCGACGGGCGCGGCATCGATCTCGTCTCAAGCATGCACTATCGCGAATTCGAGGACGAGGATTACGACAACGCTTTCTGGGACGGTCGCCAGATGGTTTATGGCGATGGCGATGGGCAGGTGTTCAAGGAATTCTACAATTCACCCGATGTGATCGCGCACGAACTCACCCACGGCGTCACCCAGTTCGAAAGCCACCTCGCCTATGAGGGCGAATCGGGCGCGCTGAACGAACATATCAGCGATATGGTGGGCGCGGTCTTCAACCAGAAAGTGAAGGGTTTGACCGCAGACAAACCCGAAGGCTGGCTGATCGGCGCGGCAATCATGGGCGCAAAATCGGCGGCTGCTGGCAAGACCTGCCTGCGCGACATGGCAAGCCCGGGCAACAGCCACTGCCTCAGCCCGCAGCCCAGCACTTACAATGGCCTCGATCCGACCGCCGACGTGCACATCAACAGCGGCATTCCCAACCTTGCCTTCTGCAAGTTTGCGCAGGCTATTGGCGGAAATTCGTGGGAGATGCCGCTCAACCTCTGGTACAGGGCATCGATCGGCGGCCACCTGAAGGCGAACGCCACGATACTGGATTTCGCCAACGCCACCCTCGCCCACGCGCATGCGATGGCGGTCGATCCGGCCGCGCTCAAGTCCGCGTGGCGCGCGGTCGCGGTTCCCTTGTGAGCGACACGCCGCGCGTGCGCATCGAGCGGCGCGGCGCGCTGACCGGACCCAAGGTGGCCGAGCTGGCGATCGGCGATCTGCACTCCGACGCCAAGGCCGCGCTCGACACCGTTCTTGCCTCCCCCTCCGCCGACGCGCCTGTCGCGCAGGGGGGGGACAGGCCGTGGTACCGCGTCACCGTGACAGGCAAGGGCGCGCCCGAGGTCCGCGACGTGCACGAGCTTCCGGCATCGCTGCGCAAGCTGCCGCAGTTCGATCTTTAGCCGCGCGCTTGCCAGCGCCCCCGCCGCACCCCTAAGGCCCCGGCACACCTTCGCAATCGCCGGAACCCCCGATGGCCAGCCTACCGCCCGAGCAGCCGCAGATGATGCCGCTGTTCTACAAATCCGTCACCCCGCTCTCGTGGCAACTTCATCCGGATTGGGGGTTCGAGGCACCGAACAATGTCGGCTTTGCCGCCACGACGCACGCCATACCGCTCACGGTGGACGAGTTCGTGATGGCGCAGCGCCATTATCCGGTGATCTTCGGCAGCGGTTTCGCCGCCGCCCCGCTCGCGCTCGTCGGGCTGGCAGAAGGCCGCAACCTGTTCGTCGATCACGAAGGACGCTGGCTGCAGGGCAGCTACATTCCCGCCTATGTCCGCCGCTATCCCTTCCTGCTCGCCAAGCTCAACCCCGATGCGGACGATCTCTCGCTCTGCATCGATGATGGTTCGGGCCTCTTCGGCCCGGACCGGGGCGAGCCGCTGTTCGACGGGCAGGAACCCACCGCTGCCACCAAGACCGCACTCGATTTCTGCGCGCAGTTCGAGGAGTCGGTCGGCCGCACGCGCGCCTTCATGGACGAGCTCGAAAAGTCCGGGCTGCTGATCGAGGGCGAGGTGACGATCCAGCTCGCCGGACGCGAGCAGCCCGCGCAGTATCGCGGCTTTCGCATGGTAGACGAGAGCAAGCTGCGCGAGATGCGCGGCGATCAGGCGCGCAAATGGGCGCAGAGCGGCATGATGGGCATCGTCTATGCGCACCTGTTCTCGCTCTCGCTGATCCGCGAGGTTTACGAGAAGCAGGAAGCAGGAGTGGCCGATCTGCTTGCCTG
>JBBQJX010000056.1:0-8514 GCA_038326295.1 Sphingomonadales bacterium | reverse complement strand
ATCGCCCGTGCGCCGCATCTGGGGGTGCGGCTGGCGGGGGCGGAGCCGCTGCTGGAGCGGCCGCTGGCGATCGCCAACCTGCCCTATGGCATGGTAGCGCGCCCCGAACCCGATCACCCCGGCCGCTTCCGGCTGGGCGATCAGTTCGCAATGATCCCGAGCTTCACCGGCGACGGCATGGGCATCGCACTGACCACCGCGCGCTGGGCGGCGGCGGCGTGGGTGGAGCGCGGGGCGGCGGGGGCGCAAGCCTATGCGGCGCGCGCGCGGCGCGGACTGCGCGGCCAGGTCCGGCTGGCGACGGGGCTCGCGCGGGCGGGGCTGTGGCCGGGAATGGGGAGCGTCGTCGCGGCGCTGGCGCACACCCTGCCCCGGGTTATGCGCTCGGCAGCGCTCGCGACTCGCGTCGATGCAAAGCGCTAAAGCGAGTCAATCGCGCGGTAGATCGATTCATCGCGCGAAGGCCACGCTTCAACTTGCCCGGGTGCTGCGATATCCTTCAGACCGTTGGAGAGCTCGCCGTGAATCACGATCAGGTTGTCGAGAACCACAAGGCGCTGCTCGCGCGACTGCCCGAGTATCTGAACGATCATCGCGGGGAATATGCGTTGCTGCGCGACCGCGAGATAGCAGGTCTGTTCGCGACCGAATTAGAGGCGCTCGAGGTCGGCGAGCAGCGCTTTCCCGACGACCGATTCTCGATTCAGGAAATCACCGATCGGAGGATCGATCTTGGCTTCTTCTCGCACGCTGTCCAGCTCCGGGCGGGTTGACGACAAGCAGATCATCATCCCGGTCGCGATCGGTCTGCCGTATCCGCAACCAGCGCAAGTTGCAGGAGCTCCGATCGCCCCGGTCATCTTCGCCAGCAGCGATCAGGTCTGGTCGATACCGGTGCGAGCGTTACGGTGATAAGCCGAGCGGTCGCGCATTCGCTTGGCCTGAAGAATCGTTCATCGTAAGAGGTCGTAGTTGCCGGGCGAACATGTTTCCTCACCGCCTGCAGAGCCTCTATCTGGCTATCCTTGCAGGACCGTGACGGGCGCATCTCGCCCGTGCAAATTCTGGACAATGCAAAGGTCGTGATTGGCATCGAAGAGCCCGCTTTCGATCCTGTACTTGGCAGCGTGCCCACACTCAGGTCCGATGTGCTCATTGGGATGGATGTGCTGGCATGTTGCCGGTTCAAGCTAGAAAATGAGGCTTACGAAATTGCATATTCGATAGGCTAAATTCCGGTCCAGCGTCACGTGAGCGCCCTTCCCCTCGCTCGCGCGGCCGCATTCGCGCTCCCAATCCGGAGAGCGTCGGCCGGTCGCGGCCCCGCGATGTGCGGGGCGCGAGAGGACATCCCTAGCGCAACCTCCGCACCGGCTCGAGATCGCCGATCGCGGACCGGTTTTCGAGATTGCCGCCCAGCGCGACAACGCGCGCCCACCCGGCATCGGCGTCCGCACGCCGTCCCTCGGTCATCGCCATGCGCGCGAGGTTGCGGTGCGCATCGATATTGGCCGGATCGAGCGCGAGGACGCGCGCTTCGAGCGCGCGGCCCTCGGCTTGGCGGCCGACGCGGTAAACGATCACGCCCTTGTCCGCGAGGATGGCGGTCGAGGCGGGATCGAGCGCGCGGGCGCGGTCGATCATGCGCGCGGCCTCGGCGGAGCGCCCCGCGCCGTCGAGCGCGGTGGCGTACCAGTGCCAGGTGAGCGCCTCGGTCGGCGCGAGGCGTGCGGCCGCTTCGAACTCGGCCCAGGCGGCATCGGGCTGGCCCCGTCCCCAGAACAGCGCGAACGCGCGTGCGCGGTGCGCGGCCGCGAGGTTTGGATCGAGCCGCAGTGCGGTCTCGGCGGCGGCGAGCGCTTTCGTGTAGGCTTCCGCCTCGGGCATCGCGCCGAATTCGCGCAGCAGCAGGTAGGTGTTGGCAAGACCGGCATAGGCAGGCGCGTATCCGGGTTCGCGCGCTATCGCCGCGCCGAAATCCTCGCGCGCCTGGGCAAGCGACGCGGGAGTGCGCAGGTTCCAGGCGTGGAGGCCGTCGAGGTACCGCTCGCGCGCCTGCGGATCGATCGAGGGGGCGGCGGGAGCGGAGGCGGTCGCGTGCGGGGCGAGGGTGTGGCGGCCAACCGGCGCGAACGCAAGCGCGCCCGCCGCAATCGCGCCCGCAACCGCGAGTGCGGCGAGGAGCGGGCGTCGGCGGCGGGAAGCAACGGACGCGGTATCGCAGTGTGCTGGATCGCGCGCGGCCGAGAGGGGCGCATCTTCTGCGGGGGCATCTTCGCTAAAGGGCGCGAGGTCGCCCGGGTCGTCGGGTTCGGCGAGCAGAGTCGGCGCGGCAGCGCTCAGCCAGCGATCGAGTTCGCCCACATTGGCATAGACCGGCGCGCGCGCCGCCCGGAACGCGGCGGACGGGCAGTCCGCGCGCTTCCCAGCGCTTGACGGTGCGTTCGTCGCGGCCGAGGTGGCGCGCGATCGATTTCCAGCCGTCCAGTCGCTGATCGCCCCTTTGGTCCGCCACGCTACCCGATACGAATCAATGCCGTATCGGGTTGGGACATCTGCCCGTCAGTCGCCGAAAACCCGCGCGAAGACCGCGTCCACATGCGCGAAATGGGGGTCGAGGCTGAAGAGACAGTCTAGCGCCGTCACGTCCAGCCGTGCCGTCACCTCGCCATCCGCGCCCAGCAGCGTGCGCAGCGAGAGCAATCCGTTGCTCTCCCAGACGCGCATCGCATTGCGCTGCACCGCCCGATACGCGTCCTCGCGCGCCATGCCCGCTTGCGTAAGCGCGAGGAGCACCTGCTGGCTGTGGACGAGGCCACCCGTGCTTTGCAGGTTGGCCAGCATGCGCTCGGGGTAGAT
This sequence comes from Sphingomonadales bacterium, assembly GCA_038326295.1. Lineage (GTDB taxonomy): Bacteria > Pseudomonadota > Alphaproteobacteria > Sphingomonadales > Sphingomonadaceae > JAVVHE01. Next base: position 5,655 of record JBBQJX010000056.1, on the reverse strand, counting down.
GACCAGCTGTTCGACAACGCGGGTAAGCCTCGCGAGCGCGAAATCGAGCGTGATGGTGGCGTCCGGCCCGATGAAGCGCTCGACCGACGAGTGGCTGATGTCGCGCTCGTGCCATAGCGCCACATCCTCCATCGCGGGGAGCGCGTAGCAACGCACCATGCGCGCGAGGCCGGTGAGGTTTTCGGTCAGCACCGGGTTTCGCTTGTGCGGCATCGCGGACGAGCCCTTCTGGCCAGGCGCAAAATACTCCTCCGCCTCGCGCACCTCGGTGCGTTGCAGGTGGCGGATTTCGGTCGCGAGCCGCTCGACCGACGACGCGATGACGGCAAGCGTGGCGAAGAACATCGCGTGACGATCGCGTGGGATCACCTGCGTGGAGATGGGTTCGACCGTGAGGCCGAGCTTCGCCGCCACATGCGCCTCGACCGCCGGGGGAACGTGCGCAAAGGTGCCCACGGCCCCCGAGATGGCACAGGTGGCGATCTCGGCCCGTGCCGCGACCAGCCGCGCGCGGGCGCGGGCGAACTCGGCGTAGTAGGTGGCGAGCTTGAGGCCGAAGGTCGTCGGCTCGGCGTGGATGACATGGCTGCGGCCAATGGTCGGCGTGTGTCTGTGCTCGAAGGCGCGGGTTCGCAGCGCGGCCAGCAGCGCGTCCAGATCGGCGAGCAGGATGTCCGACGCGCGCGCCAGCTGCACCGCGAGCGCGGTATCGAGCACGTCCGAGCTGGTCATGCCCTGATGGAGGAAGCGCGCTTCGGGACCGACATGCTCGGCGACGTTGGTGAGGAAGGCGATGACGTCGTGATGCACTTCGCGCTCGATCTCCTCGACTCGCGCGACCTCGAATTTGCCGCGTGCCCAGACAGCGGCGGCGGCCTCGCGCGGGATGATGCCGAGCTCGGCCATCGCGTCGGCGGCATGCGCCTCGATCTCGAACCAGATGCCCAGGCGCGTTTCGGCGCTCCACAGCTGCTTCATTTGCGGGCGGGCGTAACGATCGATCATGGGGAAGTCCTCTGGATTCCGGCAGGTCCGCCGCCCGCAAAGGCAACCCGCCACGCCAGCAACGATCCGGCAGGGCGGTGCGCGCACCGATGGCCGCATGACGTCTGTCGCGCTCGCGGGCTGGAGAGGTCAAGACAGTACGGCCGGCACGGGTGAGGCGTTCAGGCGGCCTTGCGCACGGGATCGACGGTAAGGCGATCGATGTAAGGACCAATCTTCGCGGCAGGCATCGATCGTCCGAGACCCCAGCCCTGCGCGCAGTCGCACCCGGCTGCCGCAAGAGCATCGCGCTGCTCCACTGTTTCAACGCCCTCGGCGATCAGCACGATACCCGCCGAACGCGCCGCGAGGGTAATGCGATTGAACTCGATCGGCGAAAGACCGTCGGCGAAGGTCCGGTGCAGGCGCAAGCAATCGATCGGCAGCCGCTGGAGCGCGGCGAGATCAAACCCGGCTGCGGGTCCGCTATCGACCGCAAACGTCGCGCCCGCCGCGCGCAGCCGATCGAGGCGGGCGCGGACCGCCACATCGCTTGCGAGCATGTACACGTCGCCCGGAAGATCGAGCGCGAGCTTTGCAAGCGCGACTTTGGCGCGTCCGAAGCTCGATTCGATATCCTCGACCAGCGCATCCTCGCGCAGCTGGTGAAGCGAAAGATTAAGCGTGATCCGGCCGAAATCGACCCGCTGGCCGATCCAGCGTCGGGCCTGCACGGCCGCCGCCTCGATCGCGGTGCGTCCGATCAGGCAGGCAAGGCGGGGATCTTCCAGCAGTGGCAGGAATTTGGCGGGAAAGAGCAGTCCGCGCGTCGGGTGGTGCCAGCGCAAATAGGCTTCGACGCCTGCCAGCCGGGGCGTTTCACCGAGCGTTACGATCGGTTGATAGTTGAGACCGAAGCGACCCTCGGCAATCCCGTCGCACACACTGCGCTCGATCTGCGACCGGAGAAGCGGCTTGGCTGCAACGACCCGGTCCCGGCCCGAGGACTTGGCGACGAACTGCGCGACAGCGGCCTGGTTGAGCAGCTCCCAGCCCTCGCTTGCGTTGGTCGGCGCGATCGCCGTGCCGATGCTGGCGGTCAGCAGCAGATGGCGGCCCGACATCGGCTGCCGGACAACCCCCAGACACAGTTGCGCCAGCTCGCGCAGCGCGGCCGGGCCAGTATCGCGCAGCATCACCGCGAATTCATCCTCGGCAAACCGTGCGACAAGCGCATCCTTGCCGACCTCGCGCACGACACGCCGCGCAAGTTCGACGAGCGCCGCGTCGCCCGTTGCCCGGCCGAGAACGCCGTTGAAGCCGGCAAATTCGTCGATATCGATCAGGACGACGCCGACGATTGCATCGGGCACCCGGAGCGCTGCGGCCACCGCAGTCTGGAAAGCCTCGCGCCGGGGCAGGCCGGTCAACGGATCGGAGTCGGCGGTGGTCACATCGGGGGAGACGGCCGGGCGGCGGAGGAATTTACACCTGTGCAACAGGTGGTGCCGGGTGTCGGAATCGAACCGACGACCTTCCGATTACAAATCGGGTGCTCTACCAGCTGAGCTAACCCGGCACGGGCCCTAGAAGGGCTTTACCACGACGAGGATGACGATGGCGACCGTCAGGACCGCCGGAATCTCGCCCGCGCGTCGGAAGGTTTTTTCAGGGTGCGGGCGTTCACCGCGCGCCATTTTGTTGGCCGCCGCCGACATCCAGCCGTGATAGGCGCTCATTGCAATAACGAGCGCGATCTTGGCGTGGAGCCAGCCATTGCCGACGAACCCGTAGCTTGTCGCAAGCATGAGGCCGAAGACCCAGACCGCAACGATCGCAGGGGTGAGGATGACGCGCTTCAACAGCTTTTCGCGCCCGATCCACAGCGCATCCTCGGGCGAGCCCGGCGTGGTCGCGGCGTGATAGGCAAGATGGCGCGGCAGGATCAGGAGCCCCGCGATCCAGAAGATGACGAAGCTGACGTGCGCGGCCTGCACCCAGAGATAGGCCCCGTTGAGCCAGCCGGTCATGCGGGCCTGCGCACGGCGGCAAGAAGCTCCGCCATGTGATCGACGGGGGTCTGCGGCAGGACGCCGTGGCCGAGATTGAAGATGTGCGGGCGCTTGGCGAAGGCGGTGCGGATGCGGGTGACAGCAACATCGAGCGCGGGCCCGCCTGCGAGCAGCGCCAGATTGTCAAGATTGCCCTGGACCGGGAGGCCGACTGGCAGGTTGGCGTGCGCCCAATCCGGATCGACCGCCTCGTCGATGGCTAGCGCGTCCACGCCCGTACGGGCGGCGTAGGCCACGATCTTTTCGCCCCCACCCCTCGGGAAGCCGATGACCGGGATCGATGCGTGGCGGGCCTTCAGCGCGCTCACGATGCGGGCTGTGGGTTCGATGCACCAGCGGATGAACTCGTCGGCGGAGAGCGCGCCGGACCAGCTGTCGAAGATCTTGACTGCCTGTGCGCCCGCGTCGATCTGCCCGCTCAGATATTCGATCGTGATTTCGACGATCGCATCGATCAGGCGCGCAAACGCGGCGGGATCGCGGTAGGCGAGGATGCGGGCTTCGTCGCGCGAACCCTCGCCCGCAACCATGTAGGTGGCGACTGTCCACGGCGCACCCGCGAAGCCGATCAGCGCGGTTTCGGAGCCGAGCGCGGCGCGCACGCGCGCGACGGTCGCGTAGATCGGATGGAAATGTGCGAGGTTTGGGGTGAGGGTCTCGATCTCGGCGCGTGCCAGCGGGGGCGACAGGCGCGGCCCCTCGCCTTCCACAAACGTCAGCTCCTGTCCGAGCGCGTGCGCCACGATCAGGATATCCGAAAACAGGATCGCGCCATCCATCTGGAAGCGGCGGATCGGCTGAAGCGTGATCTCGGCCGCGATTTCGGGCGCGTAGACCATGTTCAGGAACCCGCCCGCCTCGGCGCGCGTCTTGCGATATTCGGGCAGGTACCGGCCTGCCTGGCGCATGATCCACACCGGGGGTGGATCGCGGTGCTCGCCGCCGAGCACGGCGAGGAGAGGAGATACAGACACTGTTCTTCTCTCTTTAGATAAAAAGGTTGAAGTGGTTGTTGGGGGCCATCGACGGGGGATTAAACGCTCGGAAGCGATCCGCCAACAGGGCGGGCGCGCGGCGAATCGCCGGGCAAGGCCGCATGCAGCGGCCTGTCCCCGCTATGCACAGCCCACCCTGTCGGCCATCCCCATGGGGATCGATCCCGTGCGAAAGCCGCGAGCCGGGCCGAGGCGCAAGGTTGCCCGGCCCCGCTGCCCAGCCTAAGCGGACGTGCACATGCCTATCCCCAGGGACGCCCCCATGCGGCTGCACCTCCACTTGATCTCCGATTCGACCGGCGAGACGCTCGATTCGGTGGCAAAGGCGGGGCTCGCGCAGTTCGAAGGGGTGGAGGCGCTCAAACATTACTGGCCGATGGTGCGCACCGCGGGCCATCTCGATCGCGTACTCGACGAGGTGGCGCGGCGGCCGGGGCTGGTGGTCTATACGCTGGTGACGGGTCCGCTGCGCGAGCGACTGGAGGAGCGCGTGCGCGTGATGGGCATTACCGCAGTGCCCGCGCTCGATCAGGTGGTGGCGGGGCTGGCGGCAGCGCTGGGGCAGGTGGCGATCAGCCGACCGGGGCGGCAGCATCTGATGGACGCGGCCTATTTCGAACGGGTGGCGGCGATCGATTACACGATGCAGCATGACGACGGCGCGCATCACGAGGATTGGGAGGAGGCGGACATCGTGCTTGCGGGTGTCTCGCGCTCGTCCAAGACGCCGACCGCGATCTATCTGGCGAACCGGGGGTACAAGACCGCAAACATCCCGATCGTGCCCCAATCGCCGCCGCCGGCCAAATTATACGCGCTGACCGCGCCGCTGGTGGTGGGACTGACCACGCATCCCGAGCGGCTGATTGCGATCCGGCGCAACCGGCTGCTCTCGATCGGGCAGACGCCCGATACGGATTATGTGGACGAGGCATCGGTGGTGCAGGAAATCGCGTTCGCGCGGCGGATGTTCGCGGACAACAACTGGCCGGTGATCGATGTGACCAGGCGTTCGATCGAGGAAACCTCGGCGGCGATCATCAACCTGCTGCAGGAGCGCGCGGACAAGCGCGAGACCGACGCTGAGGCGGTTGCGGCATGAGTCTGCTGCTCGCGTCCACGAGCGCATCGAGGCGGGCACTGCTGCGCGCGGCGGGGGTACCGCACGATGCGGTGGCCCCGGGGCTGGACGAGGCGGAGGCGAAGATCGCGCTCGCGGCAGAGGGCATGACCGATGCGGGAACAGTGGCAGCCGCGCTGGCGGACAACAAGGCGCTGCGGATTTCGCTCAGGTTTCCCGACGCGCTGGTGCTCGGTGCGGATCAGGTGCTCGCGCTGGACGACGGCAGCATGATGGACAAGCCCGCCGATCTGGGCGAGGCGGCGGCACAATTGCGCGCGCTGCGAGGCCACGCGCACACGCTGATCTCGGCGGCCACGCTGGCGCGCAAGGGCGTGATCGTGTGGCGCGCGAGCGACCGGGCTCGCCTCACGATGCGCGCATTCGGCGATGCGTTTCTGGACCGCTATCTTTCGATCGCCGGGGCGGACGTACTGGGTTCGGTCGGCGGCTATCAGATCGAGGGGCTGGGCGCGCAGTTGTT
>JBBQJX010000055.1:0-8522 GCA_038326295.1 Sphingomonadales bacterium | reverse complement strand
CGCGGTCGAGGGCAGCACGCTCGTGACGAACGCGCGGACGGCCGATGGCACGATCATGGGGCTGCGGCACCCCACGCTGCCGATCCACGGCATCCAGTTCCATCCCGAAAGTATCGCATCGCAATATGGCCACGCGCTGCTGCGCAATTTCCTCGCGCTCGCCGGGGTCGGGCGATCGGGATGAGGCGATCGGGGCGCGGGCATAGCCAAAACGCGCGCGCGGGCGCATCCTTGAGGCTGACGATGGCAGGAGGAACAGCGATGCGCGGATGGATAACGAAGACGGGACTGGGCGTGGCGATCGCGGCGGGGCTCGCGGCGAGCGGGCAAGCACAGGCGGCAGCCAGAACGGTGGCGCAATCGACCCCCCTGCCCCGCACCTATCCCCAACTCGCGACCTTCTTCGCCGAATGGCGCACGTTCGTTCGGCCGACGGTGCGCGACGGGGTGGCAGAATACGGGCCCGCCACAAGCGCTCGCTGGCGCGCCGGGCTTGCAGCAATGCGCGCGCGGCTGGCGGCGATCGACAAGCGCAGCTGGCCGACCGGCGCGCGCAACGACGCGCGACTGATCGCGGCCGAGATCGACGGGCTCGACTTCGATCTGCGCGTGCTCGAGCCGTGGGCGCGCGACCCGAGCTTCTACGCGAATGTGTTCGCCGACTGGAGCGACGTGCCCGCGCACGAGGGACCGTCCGCCGAGCCGAATATCGATCTGTACGCCTTTGCCTATCCGCTGAACGCGGCGGACGAACGGCGCTTGACCATGCTGCTGGCGGCCGTGCCCGCCAATCTGGCGGCAGCGAAGATCAATTTGCGCGACAGCAACGCACGCGACCTGTGGGTATACGGCGATCGGGCCTTCAAGGAGCAGAGCGCGACGCTCGCTTCGCTGCGCGCGGGGACGCTGGCGATGCGCACGCTCGACGGGCCGCGTGCGGCATCGCTGAAGGGCGCAGGACCGGAGTTGCTGCGCGCGGCGCTGGCGGCGCAGACGGCGACGGACGATTTTGCGCGCTGGGTGGCAGCGCAGGCGCCGCGCAAGACCGGCCCATCAGGTGTGGGCAAGGCGGAATATAATTGGCACGCCAGGCATGTCGACCTGAACCCGTATGATTGGGATCAGCAGGTGACGTTGCTTCGCCGTGAGCTCGATCGCTCGATCGCCTCGCTGCGGCTGGAGGAGGTGCGCAACCACGCGGTGCCACCGATCCGCCCGATCGAGGATCCCGCCGCGTACAAGGCGATGGTGGCGCAGAAGGAAGCGCGCTTCAGCGATTTCATGGACGCGACTGGGCTTTCGACGGGAGAGCCGTGGCTGCGCGCGGCGATCGCGAACCAGGGGGTAGATTATGCGGCGCCTGCGGATCGCAATTTCTTCTCGAACGTCACCGCGCTCGATCCGCTGCCGCTGATCGCGCATTTTACGCACTGGATGGACCTGGCGCGCATGCGCGAGGCCCCGCCTGCGGGTGCGGTGCGCCGCGTGCCGCCGCTGTTCAACATCTACGCCAATCGCTCCGAAGGGTTCGCCACCGCGTTCGAGGAAGTGACGATGCAGGCGGGGCTGTATGACGATGTGCCCCATGGCCGCGAGCTGGTGTGGATCATGCTGGCGAACCGCGCGGCGCGCGGACTGGCATCGCTCTATGTCCAGGCGAACATGATGGACCTGGCGCAGGCCGGCAAATTCCACGCGAGCTGGACGCCGCGTGGATGGTCCGATCCGAACAGCAGGCTGGTGGGGTTCGAGCAGCTGCTCTACGCGCGCCAGCCGGGCTATGGGCCGAGCTATATCGTGGGCAAGCTGCAGCTCGACCGGATGATCGCCGACGCGAGCCATGCGGACGACCTTGCGGGGCGGCCGTTCGTGCTCAAGGACTTCACACGGCAGCTGATGGCGAGCGGAATCATGCCCGTGGCGCTGGCCGAGGACGAGCTTCTCGGACCGGGATCGGCAGCGGCGGGTTGTTGCGGCGCAGCAACAGGTGCGGCCCGATCAGCCGGGATGGCCATGCATCCGGCCGAATAGTCATTGCAAGCGCGTGCCCGGCGGCCACACTGGCTACCGGTTTTCGATGGGAGGCGGTATGCGCAAGACGGCTTTGGCTCATTCGGTGGCGGGGATCGCTCTGTGGGTGGCGATGGCAGCGGGCGCGGCAGCACAGACTGCGGTGCCGGGCGACGCGTTGAACGCGGGGCCGAGCAACCAGCCGCCGGTGACGACGAGCGGGGGCGGCGTCCCCGACGAGATCATCGTGACGGGCAGCCGCATTCGCCGCGATCCGCTGAGCCTGCCCGCGCCGGTGACGTTCCTCGACAAGACCGCTCTCGAACGGACGGGCCTGAGCTCGACCGCAGACATTCTGCAGCGGCTGCCCATTTCGGGCGGCGGTCTGAACACGCGCAACAACTCGTCCGGCAACCTCGGCAATCCACCCGACGGCGGCGGCGTGGGTGCGGGTGCCGCGCAGATCGATCTGCGGTATCTCGGCGCGAACCGCACGCTGGTGCTGCTCGATGGGTTGCGCGTGGTGCCCGGCGCTTCGGCGAGCGGCATTCCGGCTTCGGTCGATCTCAACATCATTCCCAACGGCCTCGTCGAGCGCATCGAGGTGCTGCAGGACGGCGCGGCGCCCATCTATGGCTCGGATGCGATCGCGGGCGTGGTCAACATCATCACGCGCAAAAAACAGCGCGGCTTCGACGCGAGCGCGCAGGCGAGCGGCTTCTTCGAGAAGGGTGACGGCTTCACCCAGGATTATTCGCTGAGCTATGGGGCGGGCAGCGAACGCGTCAACATCGTGTTCGGCGGCAGCTACACCAAGCAGAACGCGGTGTTCTCGAGCGACCGCGCGATCTCCGTCTTCCCCACGCCCTATGCCACCAGTTGCGCGGCGGGCGGCTGCTCGAGCGCGACGCTGAACGGGCGGTTCGACATCTTCAATCCGGTGGGCGGCGGATTCCTGAGCCTGGCGCTGCGCCAGCCCACCACGGGCGTGCCAATCTTCAATCCGCTGAACCCGACGGGCACCGCCACCAGCTTCAAGGCGTTCGGCACCGAGGACCGCTTCAACTTCAAGCCGTTCAATTATCTGGTGACGCCCAACGAGCGCTATGGCGCGTTCGTCAACGCCAGCGCCGATTTCGGCGGCGTGACCGCACGCGTGAAGGCGATTTACAACCGGCGCGAGTCGGCGAACCAGGCCGCGCCGCTGCCGCTGTTCATCGGCCCGGGCGCGGGCAACGGCAATCTGCTCGACACGATCAGTATCGACGCGAGCAACCCGTTCAACCCGTTCGGCACGCTGAATTCGGGCACGAACGGCGGACCAGTGACCTATGATACGGTGCGCCGCCGCCTGATCGAGGGCGGACCGCGCCATTACGACCAGAAGGTCGATACCTTCTATCTGACGGGCACGCTGGAGGGATCGTTCCACCTTGGATCGCACAAATTCTTCTGGGACATCAACGCGATCGAAGGCCTGAACACCGCCAAGCAGAACTTCACGGGCAATGTGAACGCGGCGAAAGTGCAGCAGGCGCTAGGACCGATCGCCAACTGCACCGGCGAGTGCGTGCCGCTCGACGTGTTCGGCGGCCAAGGCACGATCACCCCCGCGCAGTATAACTTCATCGCGTTCACCGAACATGATCAGTCCAAACAGGAGCTGACCGATTTCAGCGCGAACATTTCGGGCGCGCTGTTCGACTTGCCCGCAGGACCGCTGTCCTTGGCGGCAGGTTACGAGCATCGCTACACCTTTGGCGCGTTCGATCCCGATCCGCTGATTACGGCGGGGTTGGGCGCGGATATTCGCGCGCAGCCGGGGCGCGGCAGCCTCAAGGCGGATGAAGTCTACGGCGAGTTGCGCGCGCCAATCTTCAAGGACCGGCCGTATTTTAAGCTGCTGGAGGCGAGTTTCGCGGTCCGCTACTCGAACTACTCGCTATTTGGCGATACGACCAACCTGAAGGCGGGCTTCCTGTGGCAACCCAATGCGGATCTCACGCTGCGGGGTAACTGGGCGCAGGGCTTCCGCGCGCCGAGTATCGGGGAATTGTTCGGTGGCGCATCGCGCTTCGATAATAATCTCATCGATCCCTGCAACAATCCCAATGGCACGCTTCCCGCCAATGTCGTGGCCAACTGCGTTGCCAATGGCGTGCCCGCCAACATCAACTATGTACAGGATGGCGGCGTGACCGGCGGGCAGATCAGCCTGACCACCGGCGGCAACACGGCGCTCAAGCCCGAGACGAGCACCAGCTATACGGCAGGCGTCGTTATCAGCCCATCGTTCCTGCGCAACAGGGGCTTTTCCAAGCGGCTCGACATCGAGGCGAGCTATTACGACATCAGCCTGAACGGCGCGATCCGGGCGATCGGGGGTGATACGTTGCTCAGTCGCTGCGCGTTGACGGGCGATGCGCTCAGCTGCGCGGCGGTCCGACGCAGCCCGGTGACGGGCAATGTGCTGAACGTCAGCGCGCTGCTGCAGAATATCGGCGCGATCACGACCAACGGCGTCGATCTCTCGCTGACCTACCGTTCGCCCGACAGCCGTATGGGCAGCTTCGGGCTGTTCTTCGCAGGCACGTACCTGATCAAATACCGCGAGATCGTGCCCGCAACGAGCGGCTTTACCCGGCTCGCGCGCGACGGGACCGAGCGGGGCAGTCCCGATCAGGCCTATCCGCGCTTCAAAGGCAACCTCACCGCCGATTGGGCGCTGGGGCCGGTGAACGCGAGCGTGGGCGCGCGCTATATTACCGCCGTGCAGGACGAGACGGACGGTATCCGGCTTTCGCCCAAGCTGTATCTGGATCTGACGGCGGGGTATCGGCCGCCGGTGCTGGACAATCGGTTGCAGTTCACGATCGGCGTGAACAATGTGCTCGACCGCGATCCGCCCGTATGCCCGAGCTGCAACAACGGCGCCTACGATCCGGGCACCTACGATACGCCGGGCCGCTTCGGCTTCGTGCGGGTGACCTACCGGCGCTGAGCCGGGTCTAGCCAGCGCGCGGCCGCATCGGGGGTGAGCTTGTTGGCGTCGCGATCGACCATCAGGTTGGCGGCGCGCATGCGCTCGACGGGGATGCGGCCGATCAGCGGTGAGAGCGCGGCGGCGAGGCGGGCGTCGTGCGCGCGCGCCGGGGAGATCAGGATCAGCGCGTCGTAGGATGGGATCGCGTGCGCGGGATCGGCGAGCACGATCAGGTCCTGCGAGGCGATGCGGCCGTCGCTTGAGAAGGCGGAGATGACGTCGACGCTGCCATCGGCAAGCGCACGGTACATGAAGGTGGGGCTGTAGGCGCGTGAGCGGGCGAAGCGCAGGTGGTAGGCCTGCGCGATGCCGCGCCATTCGGGGCGGCCGAGGAATTCGAGGTCCGCGCCGAGCGTGAGGCCGGGCGCGGCGCGGGCGAGATCGGCGATGCTGCGGATGCCAAACTGGGTGGCGCGGTCGCGGCGCATGGCCAGCGCGTAGGCGTTCTCGAACCCCAGCGGCCCGAGCACGCGGATGCCGGGCTTGGCGGCGAGCGCCTTCGTCAGCTGCGCGCGCAGCACGGCGGGAGGCGGCGTATCGGTGCGCGCCAGCACGTTGGTCCACAGCGTGCCCGAATAATCGACATAGACATCGATGTCCGACGCGGCGAGCGCGCGGAAGGCCACCGCCGATCCTAGCCCCGAGCGGATCTGCGCCTGCGCGCCGGTGGCGGCGAGGCGATCGCGTATCAGGGCGGCGAGGATGAACTGCTCGCCGAAGTTCTTGGCACCGATGCGGTTGGTGGTGTTCGAGGCCGGGGCGAGGGCTGCGAGCGCAGCCGCGGTGCCGAGCGCGAGCGTACCTCCCGCGAGCGCGAGGCGGGCGGGGCGCAGGGGGGACAGGCCATGCTGGACCAACGCCAGGAGCGCATCGACCACGATGGCGAGCAGTGCGGCGGCGAGGCAGCCGACGAGGACGCCGACCCAGTCCTCGGTCTGCAAGCCGGTGAAGATGAGGTTGCCAAGGCACGTCTGGCCCACCGTGGTGGCGAGCGTGGCGGTGCCGATCGTCCAGACGGCCGCCGTGCGGATACCCGCCATGACGACGGGCGCGGCGAGCGGGAGTTCGACGAGGCGCAACCGCTGCGCGCGCGTCATGCCGACCGCGTCGGCGGCTTCGAGCACGGCGGGATCGAGGCCGATCAGCCCCTCGACCGCGTTTCGGAGCATGGGCAGGATGGCGAACAGCGCGAGTGCAAGGAGCGAGGGGAGGAAGCCAAGCGCGGGAAGCGTGAGGCCGAGCGGGCGGGTGAGCGCGGAGGCGGCGAGGAGCAGCGGGTAGAAGAGCGCCAGCAGCGCGAGAGCGGGAACGGTCTGCACGGTGCCCGCAAGGCCGAGCGCAAGCGCGCGCAGCCGGGGGCGGCGTGCGGCGCGAACCGCCAGTGGCAATGCGACGAGCATGGCGAGCGCGAGCGCGGCGGCGCTGAGGACGATATGTGCGGCCAAGGCGGCGGGGAGCGCGGCCAATGCGGCGGCGAGGCGATCATCCATCAGCGGCGGACTGGCCGAGTGCGGCGATAGCGGCGGATTGGCGCGCGGCGACGGCGATCAGCGCTGCGGCTTGCGGCGGGGCGGGACCCGCAAGGAGCGCGCGGGGGGTAGCGTCGGCGACGATGCGGCCGGCGGACATGACGATGATGCGATCGGCGAGCAGCAGGGCTTCCTGGATATCGTGGGTGACCATGAGCGTGGTGAGGCCGAGCGACTGGTGGAGGGCCTGGTAATCGCGGCCGAGCGTATCGCGGGTGACGGGATCGAGCGCGCCCATCGGTTCGTCCATGAGCATGAGGCGGGGCGCGGCGGCGAGCGCGCGGGCGAGGCCGACGCGCTGGCGCTCGCCGCCCGAGAGCGCGGCGGGGAGCCGGGGCGCGTAATCGGCGGGGAGCGCGACGAGCCCGAGGAGCTCGGCGATGCGGGCGGCGATGCGCGGTTTGTCCCAGCCGAGCAGGCGGGGCGTGATGCCGATATTCTCGGCCACGGTCAGGTGCGGGAAGAGACCGATGCCCTGAAAAACGTAACCGATGCGGCGGCGGAGCATGGGGGCGGGAAGCGCGTCAACCGCGTCGCCCCCGACATGGACAGTGCCGCCATCGGGATCGATGAGGCGATTGACGAGGCGCAGCGTGGTCGTCTTGCCTGATCCCGATGCGCCGACGAGCGCGGTGAAGCTGCCCGGCGCGATGGCGAGCGAAAGATCGTGGAGGACGGGCGTGCCTGCGAAGGATTTGTGGACACCCGCAAACGCGATCGCGGCGGTCACGGTGCGGTGCGCAGCGCGTGGCGCTGGACCTTGCCGTTGGGAGTGCGCGGCAGCGTGGTGCGGAATTCGATCAGGCGCGGGTATTTGTACGGCGCGAGGACGGCCTTGGCGTGATCCTGGAGCGCTTTGGCCAGCAGCGCGGGCTCGGGGGCGTGCGCGGCGGCGACGATGACCGCCTTGACGATCTGGCCACGCTCGGCATCGGGGACGCCCAACACCGCGCATTCGTGGACGTGCGGGTGGGCGGTCAGCACCGCTTCGATCTCGGCACCCGAGATGTTGTAGCCCGAGGACACGATCATCTCGTCCGCGCGGGCGACATAGCTGAGCCAGCCCTCGGCGTCGCGGCGGAAGAGATCGCCGGTGACGTTCCAGCCGTCTACCACGTAATCCGCCTGGCGCGGATCGGACATGTACCGGCAGCCGGTAGGGCCGCGCACCGCGAGCCTCCCCTCCCCTGCCCCTTCGATCAGGCTGCCGTCGGCGGCCATGAGCGCGGCGGTGTAGCCGGGCACCGCGCGGCCGATGCGGCCGGGGCGCGCATCGGCGGCGGGGGCGGAGACGAAGATGTGGATCATCTCGGTCGCGCCGATGCCTTCGATCATGTTAAGCCCGGTCGCTTCGTGCCACGCGTTCCAGGTGGCGGGGTTGAGGTGTTCGCCTGCCGAGACGCTCGCCCGCAGGCTGGTGAGATCGTAATGCGCGCGGCGCGCGAGGATGGCGCGGTAGCCGGTGGGCGAGGTGAAGATGTGCGTGGCGCGGTGGCGCTGGACTGCGTGCGCGAGCGCGTCCGGCCCGGCCATATCGGGGATGGAGGCGGCACCCCGGAACCGCAGCGGGAAGACGAGCAGCGCGCCGAGCCCGAAGGTAAACGCGATGGGCGGCGTGCCGGTGAAGATCGAAGCGGGGCCGGGTACCAGGATGTGGCGCGCAAAGCTGTCCGCCATCGCGAGGATATCGCGGTGGAAATGGAGCGCGGCCTTGGGCGTGCCGGTGGTGCCCGAGGTGAAGGCGATGAGCGCGATATCGTCCGCGCGGGTGGCGACGGCGGCGAAGGGCTGGTGGACCGGGCTGGTCTGCGCGGCGGCGTTCAGATCGAGGAGGATGGCGGTTGGGGCGGCCTCGGCGATGGCGGTGGCAAGCTCGGCTTCGAGGCCGGGCTCGCAGAGTGCGACCGTAACGCGGGCCTTGGCGAGGATGGGGACCAGCT
>JBBQJX010000054.1:0-8600 GCA_038326295.1 Sphingomonadales bacterium | reverse complement strand
GGTGGAGCGCTGGCGAACAACGATCCCGCCGCCGATTACCCCGCCGCCGTGCTGGCGTGCGCGGCCGAAATCCGCACCGATCGGCGCACGATCGCGGCGGACGCGTATTTCCAGGGCATGTTCGCGACCGCGCTGGCCGAGGACGAGATCGTCACCGCCGTCGCTTTCCCGTGCGTGGCGTCGGCCTACGCCAAGCACCGCCACCCGATCTCGCGCTACGCGCTGGCGGGCGTGTGTGTGGCGCGCCATGCTTCGGGCGTGCGCGTGGCGGTGACGGGTGCGGGTTCGGGCGTGTTCCGCTGGAGCGCCGCCGAAGCCGCGCTCGATGCGGCCTTCGACCCCGCGTCGGTCGATGGGATGCGGCCCGATCCCGCCGCGCTCAGCCACGATCTGCACGCGTCCGCCGGGTATCGCGCGCAGCTGTGCAAGGTGATGCTTGCACAGGCTGTCACCAACCTATCCACAGCTTAATGCACAAAGCGGCCCTGTGCCGCGGCTAATCCGCAATTACGTCATGACAGTGCAACACTTCCCGGTGTATGGGCCACAGCACTGGAATTCAGACGGACCCGTCGCAAGCGTGTCCGCCTTGAGTGCGACAGGGCGAATACGCTGGTGCGGCTCCGCAGTCGGAGTGCCAATGCTGGATACGTCTCTCCTCGTTCCGCCCGAATCCTGCCCCGCGCTGGTGCTGAACGCGGATTATACGCCGCTCAGCTATTACCCGCTTTCGCTGTGGGGATGGCAGACGTCGGTCAAGGCGGTGTTCCTCGAGCGCGTGGATATTGTCGCGGAATATGCGCGCGAGATTCACTCGCCTTCGTTCACGATGCGGCTGCCGAGCGTGATCGCATTAAAGCAATATGTGAAGCCCGCGAGCCACCCGGCGTTCACGCGGTTCAACCTGTTCCTGCGCGACAAGTTTGCCTGCCAATATTGCGGCGTGGGCAGCGACCTGACGTTCGATCACGTGGTGCCGCGCGCCTATGGCGGCCGCACCACATGGGAGAATGTGACGACCGCGTGCGCGCCGTGCAATTTGCGCAAGGGCGGGCGCACGCCGGCGGAAGCGCACATGATGCCCAGACAAAGGCCGTTCCAGCCGGGCACGCACCATCTGCAGGAGAATGGGCGGGCGTTCCCCCCGCATTATCTGCACGAGACTTGGCGGGATTATCTGTATTGGGATATCGAGCTGGAGGCGTGAGATTTGGTCAACGTCCACAGAATCCTTCATGCTGAGCTTGTCGAAGCATCTACTTCACTCGGTTCGACTGCTCACCTGGCAAGAAAGTAGACGCTTCGACAACCTCAGCGTGAATGGTTCATTTTCGGACTGATCCATCGTAATGCTGTTGCGGACAATGTTTGTCTGCGGTATCTCGCGTCTACCACCCGGCAGGCTTGCGCGCCGGAAAGGGGGGCTAAACCTTCGGGTTGGCCCCCCTAACTGTGTGTCGGGTCAATCGGCGCAGAACCCTCCAACGATCCGACCGTGTTCAACATCATTCTGGCAGCCGAAGGTCACATTATACGCTTGGCAGTGGCCAGTGACTTTGGCTCCATGCTGCAATGGGCGCAGCTCATTAGGCTCACCCGCCAAGCATCGACCAAGGCAGTCGCCCTTGTCTAGGCAGAGCTTTCCGGCGTCCGGCAGTTTGATCGAGCACATTGGCCGCCCAGGCGGGATGCCCAACATTTCCACCGTTCCGCCCCGCTCCTCGCACCCGCTGACGGCGACCGAGATGTCTGGTTTCGATCGCTGTTCGGATCGCGCAGCAAAAGATATGCTTAACGCGAGCAACAACGCAAAAGTCGCACCTGCAACTCGCATAACCTATCCCCAAGCTGACGCTTAAAACCCCTAATTTGGCCACCCGCCCCCATCGCGCGCCAGCCGCACCAGCAACGGCGACGCCGCCCACCGCGGCCCGTTCCTTGCCGCCACCTGCTCCACCACCGCGAGCACCCGCGCCAGCCCCACGCACGCGCCCCACCACATCGGGCCGCCCTTGTGCGCGGGCCAGCCGTAGCCGTTGACCCATGCCACATCAATGTCCCCCGCGCGCGCCGCCGTTCCATCTTCGAGCACCTTGGCGCCCTCGTTCACCACGGGCATGAACAGCCGCTCCTCGATCTCCGCGTCGGGGATGGCGCGCCGCTCGACGCCTGCCGCGCGCGAGGCTTCCTCGATGATCGCCAGCACCTCGGGATCGCCCAGTTTCTCGCGCCCCTCGTAGCGGTAATAGCCCTTGCCGGTCTTCTGCCCCAGCCGCCCCGCATCGAACAGCCGGCCCGAAATGGGCGAGACACGCTCGCCCTGGGGCAGCGTCCCCGCCGCCGCGCGCTCGCGCCGGATCAGCACGCCCACGTCGATGCCCGCCAGATCGCCCATTGCAAACGGCCCCATCGGCATGCCGAACGCTTCGGCGACGCGGTCCACCTGCTCGGGCGTCGCGCCTTCTTCGAGCAGATATTCGGCCTCGCCGACATAATATTGGAGCATGCGGTTGGCGATGAAGCCATCGCAATTGCCCGCGAGCACGGTCACCTTGCCGAGCGTGCGGCCGAGCGTCATCGCGGTGGCGATCGTCTCGGGACTGCTTTGGCTTCCGCGTACATTCTCCAGCAGTTTCATCACGTTGGCGGGTGAGAAGAAGTGCGTGCCGACCACCTTGTCGGGCCGCGCGGTCGCCGCCGCGATCGCGTCGATGTCGAGCGTGCTGGTATTGGTCGCGAGGATCGCGTGCGGCGGGGTGGCCTTGTCGAGAGCGGCGAAGACAGTCTTCTTCAGGTCCATCCGTTCGAACACCGCCTCGACCACGAGGTCCACGTCGGCGAGCGCGGCATAGTCGGTCGCGCCCGCGATCAGCCCCAACGCCGCGTCTGCCTTCGCCTGCGGGGTCGATCCGCGCGCCACGCTCGTCGCATAGTTCTTCTCGATCGTCGCGCGACCCTTCGCCAGCGCGTCCGCGTCGATGTCGAGCAGCGTCACCGGCAGCCCCGCATTGGCGAACACCATCGCGATGCCGCCGCCCATCGTGCCCGATCCGATCACCGCGACCTTCTTAACCGCCATCGGCTGCGCGACGAGGCCGGGCACCTTGCGCGCTTCACGCTCGGCGAAGAAATAATAGACGAGTGCCTCGCGCTGATCGCTCGCGAGCAGTTCGGCAAAGCGCGCGCGCTCAAAGGCGAGGCCCTCATGGGCGGGCAGCGTGCACGCCGCCTCGACGCAATCGACGATCTTCAAGGGCGCGATCCGTCCGCGCGCTTTCTTGCCCACTGCGACGCGCGCTGCGGCGAAGACGGCGGGATCGATCCCACGAACCTTGTCCGTCCGGTCCAGCACCGGCACCGGCTTGTGGTGCTCCGCCACCAGTTTGCGCGCGTAAGCGATCGCCCCCGCACGCGCATCGTCCACAACCGCGTCGATCACGCCCAGCGTCAGCGCCTGCGCAGCGCTCATGGGCTTGCCGCTCGTGATCGCCTCGATCGCGGCTTCGGGGCCGATCAGACGCGGCAGCCGCTGCGTCCCGCCCGCTCCGGGGAGCAGGCCGAGCGCGACCTCCGGCAGGCCGAGCCTGGCGCTGGCCACCGCCACGCGTGCGGAGCAACCAAGCGCCACCTCTAGCCCGCCGCCGAGTGCCACGCCCGCAATCCCGGCGACGATAGGCTTGGCCGAAGCCTCCAGCATCAGCACCAGATCGGGCAGCGCGGGATCGGCATAGGCGGCGGGTGTGCCGAACTCGCCGATGTCCGCCCCCGCGATGAACGTATCGCCCGCGCCGACGATCACCAGCGCGTGCACCGCCGCGTCCGCATTCGCGCGCGCAACCGCCGCCGCGATCCCGGCACGCAGCGCGGCGCTGAGCGCATTCACCGGCGGGTTTGCCAGCGCCAGTACCGCCACGTCGCCATCGATCGCGTAATTCACCAGAGCCATGTCCGTCTCCCGATATGTGGGCGGACCCTAGCGGGCGGCGGCGGCGGCGTTAAGCCGGGCTATTCGTAATCTGGCCCGAGATTCTGGTTACGCGGCGGCTGGGCGGCGGTGATGCGCAGGGCTTCGGCCTGTGCGGCGAGCGAACCCATCGCATCGGGCGCATCCTCGTCGGCTACCAGCACGCGCTGCATCGAGGCGATCATCGCCTCCTGGAGTGCGGCGGGCTGGACGGTCGCTTCGGCGATTTCGCGGAGCGCTACGACCGGGTTCTTGTCACGATCGCGCTCGACCGTCAGATCCGATCCGGTCGCGATCTGGCGCGCGCGCTGCGCGGCAAAGAGCACGAGATCGAAGCGGTTGGGGATCTTGTCGACGCAATCTTCAACGGTAACGCGCGCCATACGGGCGAACTCCAATAGCTTCGCAGCGATGCGGGGTAATCTTCTACCTAGTCCGACCGCGCCCGCAGCGCAACCAGCCTAGCGCCGCGTGTCCAGCTTAGCGAGCAGCGCGACCATTTCGGCATCCCGCGCGGGTACGAAGGTGTCTTTGAGACATCGGCCGATCATCGCGCGCTGCTCCCCCTCGCGCCAGGCAGCGCGGCGCGGGGGCGATGGGAGCCGGTCTTTACAGGTCATGAACATCGGATGCCGATTGATACAGTGGAAGCGGGAAGCGCCAAGGTTCGGGCTTGAACCCGCAAAGGCCGCCAAAGGTCCGATCAATGACCGAAATGGTGGATTACACGTGTTTATGCGGCCAGCCGTTGCGGATACGCCGCACCCCATTTGCGTCGAGGACGGTCAGGCGGCGGGCCAATGCCCGCCGCCATCCCGGTCAGGCCGCCATCGCCATCTCGGCGGGCAGCGCGCCCTTTACTTGCTCCACGATCGCCGCGAAGCTCGCCGGCTCGTTCATCGCCAGATCGGCGAGCACCTTGCGATCGAGTTCCAGACCCAGCAGCTTGCAGCCGTGCATGAAGCGCCCGTAGGTCAGCCCCATTTCGCGCACGCCCGCGTTGATGCGCTGGATCCAGAGCGCGCGGAAATTGCGCTTGCGCGTCTTGCGATCGCGGTAGGCATATTGCCCCGCCTTCTCCACCGCCTGCCGGGCGATGCGGATGGTGTTCTTGCGACGGCCGTAAAAGCCCTTCGCCTGTTCGAGAACCCGCTTGTGGCGGGCGTGCGCGGCAACACCGCGTTTGACACGTGCCATGGGAGGGTCTCCTTACCTGAGGCCGTAGGGGGCCCAGAGCTTGATCGTCGGCGTATCCGCCGCGCTCAGCACCTTGGTCCCGCGATTGGTGCGGATATATTTGGCATTGTGGCTGATGAGCCGGTGGCGCTTGCCCGCCACCCCGTGCTTCACCTTGCCCGTCGCGGTGATCTTGAATCGCTTCTTGACCCCGCTCGTGGTCTTGAGTGTGGGCATTTGTCCCTCCTTGGGCGCATGTAGGGATCGCCACGGCAGCCCGTGCGCGCCATGCCCGAAGGCCAGCGCATAGCCGGGCGATCCTGCTAGTCGAAGCGCGGGTCTGTACGCGGGGCTGGGCGCGAAGGCAAGTCTTTCAATCCTGCGCGCGGTTGTCAGGCTGAGCCAATCGAAGAAGGGAATGGCATGAGTGATCGATCGGCAATCGGACAAGATCGAAGTTTTCAAGGACGTGAGTTCAAGATTGCTATTCGCCTACGGTACCCGACGCCAGGCTGCTTCGTGGGCCGAATTCGAGCCGCCTGGTCCTTCTCGATCTTCCGCCGCAAGCCCGCATCGTTGCCGCGCATATATTCGACATCGCACTCATGTGCGGATCGGGCGATCCGCTATCCACGACGAGTACACTCGGCTAGCACGGGAGCTCACGCGGGAACGGAGCGGAAATCCTTTGCTGGGCACGATGCAGGACTGGCCATTGCTGGTTTCCAAAATCATCGATCACGCCGCGATGTATCATCCGCGTCGGCCGGTCATCACCAACACCGTCGAGGGCGGGATCCACACGAGCGACTGGGCGACGATCCACGCGCGTTCGAAGCGGGTTGCGCAGGCGCTGATCGCTGCGGACATTCAAGCGGGCGATCGGATCGGCACGCTCGCCTGGAACACGCACCGGCATGTCGAGCTGTGGTATGGCATCTGCGGCATGGGCGCGGTTGCGCACACGCTCAACCCGCGGCTGTTCCCCGAGCAACTCATCTACATCGCCAATCACGCAGGCGACAGCGTGCTGTGCTTTGATCTGAACCTGATCCGTCTCGTCGAGGCAATCGCGCCACGGCTAACCACGGTCGAGCGGTTCGTCTGCATGACCGACGCGGAGCACCTGCCCCAAAGCACGCTGCCGCTGATCGCCTACGAAGACTGGATCGGCGCGCACGACGGCGATTTCGCGTGGGTCGAGCTGGACGAGCGCTCGCCCGCCGGGCTTTGTTATACCAGCGGCACGACCGGTGACCCCAAGGGAGTGGAATATACCCATCGATCCAATGTGCTGATGACCATGGCGGTGATGGGGTCCGAAGCGATCGGCGGACATCGATCGGTGGTGATGCCGATCGTGCCGATGTTCCACGCCAACGCTTGGAGCGTGCCTTACGCCACCGCCGCGCTCGGCCAGGGACTGGTGCTGAACGGTCCCGCGTTCGACGCGCCGACGCTGCACCGGCTGATCCACGATCACAGCGTTACCGCAACGGCGGGCGTACCGACGGTCTGGCTGGCGCTGCTTCAGTATCTGGACGCGAACGGGAGCGATCTGGGCCCACTCAAAAAACTGCTCATCGGCGGCGCGGCGGCGGCACCCTCGATGATCGCGGCGTTCGAGGACCGCTACGGGGTGGAAGTGATCCACAGCTGGGGGATGACCGAGATGTCGCCGATGGGGGTGCTCGGCACGGGCACGGTCGAGCGCGACGCGCTGCCGCTTCCCGAGCGCCGCGCCGTGCAGGCCAAACAGGGACGCCCGCCGTTCGGCGTGGAGATGAAGATCGTCGGCGCGGACGGGCGCGAGCTGCCGCGCGACGGCAAGACCTTCGGTCAGCTGCTCGTGCGCGGGCCGTGGATCGTGCAGCGCTATTTCCGGGGCGAGACCGACGCGGTCGACGCGGACGGCTGGTTCGACACCGGCGACGTCGCGACGATCGACGCCATGGGGTATATGCACATCGTCGATCGATCGAAGGACGTGATCAAATCGGGCGGCGAATGGATCAGCTCGATCGAGGTGGAGAATATCGCGGTCGGCTGCGTGGGCGTGGCCGAGGCGGCGGTGATCGGAGTGCGCCACCCCAAATGGGATGAGCGGCCGCTGCTGATCCTGGTGCGCAAGCCGGACGCCGAGGTGACGCGCGAGGATGTGCTGGCGTATCTGACGGGAAGGATCGCCAAATGGTGGATGCCCGACGACGTGGTCTTCGTCGATGAACTGCCGCACACGGCGGCAGGCAAGCTGCAAAAGGTGGAGCTGCGCCAGCGATTCGCGGACTATCGGCTACCCGAAGCTTAGGCGCGGGATGCGCTAAACGGTGTGCGCGGATCATCATCGAAGGGGGCGAAGCTCGCGAAGATAACGGCGGCCTGTGCGAGGGCGGGAATCGCTTTTCCGATCGTTCGGAGCCTGAAGGTGGAGGGGCGATCAAACGACATGGATGCGAGGGATCGTGCGGGTGATCCTTCAACACAACACGTGGCTAACGGTGGCCCCGCCCCGCGCCGTGGGGCTACCCCGCGAGCAGATGGTCCACGATCGCCGATGCTCTGGCGTAGGGCGCGTAGAAGGCGTCGATCATGTCGCCCTCGCCGCGCACCACCACGCCGCGCGGGTTGGAGAATTCGCGGAAGCCCTCGATGCCGTGGTGACGGCCCATGCCGCTCATCCCCGAGCCGCCGAAGCCGAGCGACGGCAGTGCGCCCTGGAGCGCGCATGCGTTGACCGAGACACCGCCCGAATGGGTGCGCGCAATGACGCGGTCGGTTTGTGCGGGCTCGCCAAAGACGTAGAGGCCGAGCGGGTGTTCACACGCGTTGATGTGTTCGATCGCCGCGTCGAGGTCGTCATAGGCGACGACCGGGAGGATGGGACCGAAAATTTCCTCCTCCATCAGGCGCAGGCCCGGAGCGGGATCGATCACGAGCGACATCGGCATCCGCCGCGTCGCGCGATCGGCGGTGGCGTCGGCCTCGAGCGTGACGATGCGCGTCTGATGATCGCGCGCGTCCTGAAGCAACGCGTCCAATCGATCGAGGTGGCGCAGCGAGATGATGCCCGTCACCTCGTCGCCGCGTGCGTACTCAGGGGCGACGCGGGCCATGAATGCCTGCGCGTGCGCGACGAAGGCGTCGAGGTCGGCGCGCGGCACCAGCGCGTAATCGGGAGATACGCACATCTGGCCATTCTTGATGATCTTGGTGCCGACGATCGCTTCGACGTTGCGCGCCGTGACCGATCCGGGCGTCATCAGCGCGGGGCATTTGCCGCCGAGTTCGAGCGTGACCGGGGTAAGGTTGGGCGCGGCGGCTGCCATCACGAGCCGGCCGACATCGGGGCTGCCGGTGTAGAGGAGGTGATCCCAGGGCGTGGCGGCGAAGGCGCGCGCGAGGTTCTGTTCGCCGATCGCAACGTGGACCAGCGCGGGATCGAACGTCTCGGCCACCATCG
>JBBQJX010000053.1:0-8645 GCA_038326295.1 Sphingomonadales bacterium | reverse complement strand
CCCAGCTTCAGCTGTGCGACAACACTGTTGTCGTACGTCTCGAACACTGAAAGCACCTGGGTCGCATTACGCGCGTCGCCCAGCTTGATGCGGTCCATCAGGTCGGTGGAGGCGTAATCGGCCAGCGTCTCGGCATCCTTGCGGTAAGGTGCGGTGGTGACCCGATAAATTTCGGTCTCGATGATCGGCGTCAGGCCAAGAGTTCCATGCACCTTGCCGATCAGTCTGGCATCGATCAATGCCGGAGCGCCGACATCACCCGATAATTTGTTGAGCGCATTGGCCACCGAGATCGCGTTGGCGAGGAATTTGCCTATTGGAAACGGGTCCTTTTTCTGCGCGTAGCGATGCGGATGATCATAAAGAACATGGCTATATTCGTGCCCCAGCAGAAACAATAGCTGTTGATCGGCGTCGGGATTCTTGCCTATTTCATCCATGATCGCTTTGACCAGCGCTGTGGTCATCACGATCTCGTTTTCGCCGGTGGTGTAGATATCGAACCGCTCGCTCAATTTCAGGCTAACGCGCGGGACAATGTCTTTGCGCGGTCCGACCTTGGCGATCGCTGCGACATAGGCCTGGAGGCCCGCGAGCGACTGCGCGTAGAGCTTGGGATTGATCCTCGCCTGCTCGCTCAACTCCGCGCCCGGTTCACCCGGTGCGACCGGCGCGAACCCCGCCGAAACCGAAGCGATGTTCAGTTTGTCCGCAACCACCGTTTCATCGTAGTATTTCAGCATTTGACGTTGCGGGATCGCCGGTTTGCCACCGAATAGCGCCGCCCCTACGGGCAGCGAAATCGCCGACGCCGCGCAGACCGCCGCGACTGCCGCCCGGCGTAGTCCGGTCAACGTTTGGACTTCGGATCGCAATTTCCCGCGCCGGCGACGACCGCCCCCCTTTCGGACTGCGCGAGGCAGTTCGCAACGATATTGCTTTTCAGCTCGGTCTTTTTGATCAGGTACTGCACCCCGTCTTCCTTGTAGCCCAGATGAAGCGGGTCGCCGCATTCCATCAGCGGCGCTTTCCGCTTTTTGGCCGATATGGAATGATCCCTTACGATCAAGTCTCCTTTCATCACGAAAAGCGTCAGGTTCAGCGGCAACTCTTCCGGGCCAGGCTTCCATTTTCACTTGTATCACGTGTTGTGAACAGTGCGCGAAAACGAGAATTTGTCCGCCTTATCAAGCAGAAGATGCCCACCGCCGATGCGTACTGGATCAGATCCAGTTGATCGAGGCCGAGTATAACCTGGCGGGGCCTCACCGTCGGTCGGCCGCGCAGTTGAATCAAATTGTCCAGCGCCATTGCGTGCGTCAGCACGCCGGCCACGTCGCCGTAAAACGGAACGCTGCGCCGGTCGGAACTCGAAGGCAGATCGAACCCGATCAGCACGATCTTGGACTTCAGGTGGGCACCCACCGTGCCCCCCTGATTGTCGCCTGCATCGAGATCGGCATAATGGATCGCATCGGCGTATCCGCAATATCGTCCGATTGTCCGGTCGTCCTCCTCGTCCTCCCGGATGGCCCGGGTGAACCCGCGCCACCAGTAACGGGCCAGCGCCCCCCGACCTGGCGTACCGGCACCGCATCGATCGCGATCGGCGTTGCTCAGCAGCGCGGCGTGCCACTTCGAAACGCCAAAACCCCACTGCACACTGATCGCGCGACCGCCCAGATCGGGAATGGGTTCCGGGCAATCCCCGCCTTTGGCGCAATACGCCCGATAAAGTCCGAATGCGGCCGAGGGCAAAAGAGAAAGCGGTTCGGCATCGGCCGTATCCTTGCATTCGAAATCCGCGGACGGGTTGCCTTCCGCACAATAGCGTCGCACATCGATGCGATCGACTTCCACCGATGTCTCGTGCACCCCGTCGATCCAGGGTTGTAACCTTGGCGTCCGGGTTTCAGGCCGCCCCAGCAGCCGGACCAACGGGAGGAGGATTTCGTTATTGCGCGCAATCGGGCCCAGCAGCAGTGGCCGGTCTTTTCCGATCTTCGCCATCGTGTCCGCCAACGCTACCACTCCCGGATCGCTGACTTTCTCCCCCGGGCTCTTGAACAGCATCCGACGCTCCGCTCCCGCGCGCGCCTTGAGATACTGGACGTCCCAGAAGATCGCCTTCGGATCGCGCGCCGCAATCTCCTGCAGAATCCTGGCCTGTGCCTCGTAGGCCAGCGGCAGTCCCTCCTGGCCGAATTCGGTCAGCGTGCGCTGGTCGATCAGGACGACCGCAACCTCGGCCTGCCCGACACGTCCCCGCCAGCCGTAAAGCGGTCCCGCCACCGCATCGAGCACGTCCGCCCACGCGCGTTCGCCCGCATCGTCCAGACCGAAGCTGTCGAGCACATCGACGGTCACCAACGCAACGAACGCAAGCCCTGGCAGGACCAGCGGGTGACGTTCCAACCCAGTCCGGATGCCCCCGACGAAGCGCAGCCCCGCACGCAAACGTGGGGCCATCCAACGTCGCGCGCGCGACCATGTATGCCGCTCCCCGGCGTGTCCCCCCATCGATCTCTCCGTTTACGGATAAACCTACGATGGTTTTCCCCAGTTTAAAAGCAGGCGATCCGATAATGCCGATACCCGATCCCGATCTTCCCGTGCGCTTCTCCCGCGACGGTCGCCCCCGCTCCCGTCGCCCGCACGCTTACCGATGAAGCCGCGGTCGCGGTCGTCGATCACGGCACCGCGCGCGGTGACGATGGCTACCCAGCGCGGCTTGCGATCTCACCGTGCTGCCCGACAATCCCGCCCGTCGCCTCGCCCCCGGTCCGGCTTGCGTCAGCGACTCCCCGATCGTCGGCCTCTGGCCCGCCGAACTCGCTCCCCTCGCCCGCCGCGCTCGCCGCCGACCCGAACCGCGCGCTCCGGCCAGGCACAGGCGCGGACCGTGGACGGCCCGTCTCCGACCAATATCGACACCCCGTCCAACCTCGCCGCTCTGGATCGAATCCGCCGTTACTCCATGCTCGCCAGCAGCCGATCCAGTGGTGCCGTAGCGAAGGTGGTGAGCGAATCGGCGAGCGCATAGGGCAGCAGCAGCGTGCGTCCGCACACCATCGCGCCGCAGCTATAGACCACATTGGGCACATAACCCTCGCGTTCCTCGCCATCGGGCCGCACCAGCGGCTGCGGGGTGCGCGCGAGCAGCTTGGTCGGATCCTGCTTGTCGAACAGCGCCGCGCCGATCGCATAGTTGCGCATCGGTCCCACGCCGTGGGTCAGCACCAGCCAGCCCTCGTCGATCTCCATCGGCGGGCCGCAATTGCCCATCTGCACGAATTCCCACGGATAGCGCGGCCGCAGCACGCGCGCGCCGCCTTCCCAGTGGCGCAGACTGTCGCTCTCGAGGAACCAGATGCTCTCGCCGTCCTGACGGCCCAGCATCGCATATTTCCCGTTCACCCGGCGCGGGAACAGCGCCATCCCCTTGTTGACCGTCGCGTCACCCGTCATCGTCTGCATGGCGAAGCGGTGAAAGTCCTGCGTCACCAGCATTTCGGACCGGATCGCGGTGCCGCTATAGGCCGTGTAAGTGCCGTAATAGGCCGAGGTGCCGTCGTCCTCGAGGAAGTGCACCAGTCGGACATCCTCCAGCCCGCCGCGTTGCGCGGGGGTGACGGGGAAGATCACGCATTCCGAGACATCGCACCCGTCCGAACACATGATCTCGATATCGCCGTCACGGTCTCCACCCGTCACGCGCGGGACCGAGGCGTGGCCGTTGGATGGGTCCATCGTCACCGCCCCACAGTCCGCCAGCGTCCCCGTGCGGAAGGTGATCGACGAGATGTGCCCTTCGCCCACGCAGCGCAGCGAGATCAGAAAGCGCACCGATCCCTCGGGCGTGGTGGATTGATCGGGATGGATCACGATGCTCGGGTTGAACAGAGCGGCGGCCATGTAGCTGTATTCATGGCTGAAATAGCTGCCGATCAGCAGCGCGCAGTCTGGCGTCACGGGCTGTCCGCGCGACAGCGCCGGATCGAGTTCGGCATAGCGATCGCGCAGCAGCCGCGCGACGTGCCGGTGCCGCCCCTCGAAATCGGTCAGTACGCGACCCAGTTCGGCCGCGACCTCGACCTCGCTCAGCGCCAGCACCCCGTCAACGATCCGCTGCGCGCGGCTGACGTCCGACGGCATCGGTCCCGTGGGAGCCATCGAGGGGCTGAACGGGCGCAGCACCACGCTCCCCGGATTGGGACGCAGCAATATCGGAAGACGCTCGACGAACCCGGCCTTGGACATCGCGTAAGAGATCCCACCCGGCGGCGTCCTGTCGGCGGACGCTCAGCCAAAAAACTTACGCCACGCGCTCGAGAGTCCCCCCCGCGCGCGCCCGTGCCGACAATGCGATCATGTCGCTTAGGCTCTGCAGATAGGCAAGGGTGGATTCCGCCCCCTGGTTTGCATTGCGCCGATCCGGATGCAGTCCGTCGAAGCCCGCCCCCGTCTCCACGTCCGCCATCATCGCTTTTAGATCGTTCGCGCCCATGAACCACGCGAACGCCCGGTTCGCCTCGTCCGCCCAGCGCGTGTCGCCAGTGGCGGCGTTCGCGGCAATGCACGCGCTGACCGCCGCATTGACCTCGATCGCCTGCTGGTCGAACGGCAGCGGCGGCATGCGCAGTCGGCCAAAACTGTCCGATCCCACGGGGCGGAACCAGCCCGAAGGCGCAGTCTGGTGCACCATCAGCCATTCGAGCGAGGACAGGCCCGCGTCCAGCTTGGCCTTGTCGCCTGTCGCCGCGCCCACCTCGATCAGCGCATGGCACAGCCGGGCATTGTCATAGGCGAACCCGTCCTCGAACCAGTGCCAGTCTTGCGACGACGCATCGTGGAACCGTTGCATCAGCCGCTCGGCCAGTCCCGCGCGCAGCCGGTCCATCTCGCGGTGGCCCGTAAAGCGTCGAAGAAACGCGCCGGCGCCGAGGATGCCAAGCGCCCAAGCCCTTGGCGAGGTCAGCTCGGCGGTGGCGGGTGCGGCCGCGAGCAACAGGTTCGTCGCCCATTCGCCGAGCTGACGCGGACCGCCACGCTCGACCACCGCACCCAGCGCCCAGATTGCCCGGCCATGCGCATCGTCCGCGCCCACCTTTTCGAGCCACTCGCGCGCATAATTCATAAAATTGGCGAAACGCCGCCGCTCCGGCGACCACGCGTGCTGCAGGAAGGCGGCATAGGTCATCGCGAGGCCGAGTTCGCGCTCGGTCCAGCGGCCGTGCCGCTGCAACTCGGTTACGAAGAGCAGCGCGCGGGCGTTATCGTCGAGGCAATAGCCATGCTTGCGATCCGCGACCGAGAGCACGCCGTGTTGAAGCAAGCCGGCGCTGTCGGTCATCGCCTCCAGATGGGTGTACGCCATGCGAGGCAATGTTCCCGTCGGACGCACACCCGCGCCCATTGTCAGCACATTGTCCGCGCGTGTAATGCGCTCGGAGACCGCCGCGCCGAACAGCGTGTTGTACCGTCCCGCCACCACCGGCCAGATCGTCTGCCGCCCCGCCAGATACGCGCGCTTGCGCAGCGTGTTGCGGAACGTCCGGTCGTCGAGCATCCGAACGATCGCCGCCGCCATCGCGGGCGCGTCCGCAAACGGCACCAGCATGCCGTGATCGGCCGCGAGCAGTTCCTTGGCGTGCCAATAGGGGGTGGAGACGATCGGCTTGCCCATGCCGAAACTGATCGCGAGCGTGCCGGAGGTGATCTGCGCCTCGTGCAGATACGGTGTCACATACACATCGGCGGCAGCGAGATATTGCAGCAGCGTCGGCTCGTCGACGAACCCATCGATGAAGCGCACGCTGTTCTCCACCCCCAGCCGTGCGGCCTGCGCCTTCAGCCGATCCCGGTAACGCTCGCCCTCGCTCCGGACCAGATTGGGGTGCGTTGCGCCCAGCACCACGTAGAGCGCGTCCCTGTCCGCCTCCAGGATCGCGGGCATCGCATCCAGCATGTGCTCGATCCCCTTGTTGGGCGAGAGCAGGCCGAAGGTCAGCAGGACCTGCCGATCGCCGAAGCCGAGCGCATCCTTGGCGAGCGCGCTATCGAGAAAGGGCTGGTCGGGGACACCGTGCGGGATGACCGCGATCTTTTCCTCGGGCACGTTGTACGTGGCGCGCAGGATTTCACGGCCTTTCTCGGCCATGACCACGAGGCGCGAGGAGCGTACGATCAGCGCCTCGATCACGCGCCGCTGATCGTCGTCGGGATCGGTCAGCACGGTGTGCAGCGTGCTGATCACCGGCATCCGCAGCCGCCCCAGCAGGTTGAGCAGATAATCGCCCGCCGGTCCGCCGAAGATGCCGAACTCGTGCTGCACCACCACGATATCGATATTACTGACGTTCAGAAAATCGGCGGCGGCGGCATAGGCGGAGCGGTCCTGCTCCTCGATCGTGAACGCAACTTCGCTGGGGTAATCATACGGCCCCAGCGCATCGTTCATCGCGATCACCATCGGATCGCTGCCGGGCGTCGCGCGCGCCAACGCACCGCGCAGATCGTGCGTGAAGGTCGCGATTCCGCAGCGACGCGGCAGATAATTGCCGATCAGCGCGATGCGCCCGATTGTCGATTGTGGTGTTGGCACCTGAGCCAGCATGGTAAATGATTCCCCGATTTCAGCAGGATGAACGCGCAACCGCGCGAAAGGTAGCGGCTTTGATAAAGAATCCCCGCAGCGGGACGGCATGACGCACGGGGTCCAGAAACGCTTGCAGAAAGGCGCGCCTGCGCAATGGTGGCAGAGCGCCGTGATTTACCAGATCTACCCGCGCTCGTTCAAGGACACGAATGCGGATGGGATCGGCGATCTTCCCGGAATAACCGCGCGACTGGATTATCTTACCGATCTTGGGATCGATGCGATCTGGATTTCTCCGATCTATCCTTCGCCCATGGCAGACTTTGGCTACGATGTCGCGGACTATCTGGGGATCGATCCACGCTTTGGCACCCTAGCCGATTTCGATACGCTCCTAGCGGCCGCGCACGCACGGCGCCTGCGCGTAATCCTCGATTTCGTCCCCAATCATTCTTCTGCGCAGCACCCCTGGTTCGTCGAGAGCCGCAGCGCGCGCGACCATCCGCGCCGCGACTGGTATCTGTGGGCCGATCCCGCGCCCGGCGGCGGCCCGCCCAACAACTGGATCAGCGATTTCGGCGGCCCCGCATGGACGCTCGATCCGCCGACCGGCCAATATTACGCGCACGCCTTCCTCCCCGATCAGCCCGATCTGAACTGGCGCAACCCGCAGGTACGCGAGGCGATGCTCGCCGCGATGGACTTCTGGTTCGCGCGCGGCGTGGATGGCTTTCGCATCGATGTGCTGTGGCATGTGGTGAAGGCGGCGGGCTTTCCCGATAATCCGCCCAATCCCGATTGGCACGCCGGGCTGGGCGACATGCACCGGGTCCTGCAAACGCATTCGACCGATCAGCCCGAGGCGCACGACATCGCCGCCGAGATGCGCGTGCTTGCGGACCGTCACGGCGAACGCGTCCTGGTGGGCGAGATCTACCTGCCCTTCGACCGGCTCGTCCGCTATTACGGGCAGGAGCGCCCCGGCGTGCACCTCCCCTTCAACTTCGCGCTGATCGATGCGCCATGTGACGCAGCCGCGATCGCGCGCATCGTCACCGAATATGAGGCAGCCTTGCCCGCGGGCGCGTGGCCCAACTGGGTGCTCGGCAACCACGATCGCCCACGCGTCGCGGCGCGCTGGGGAGAGGCGCGCGCGCGCGCCGCGATGCTCCTCCTGCTGACGCTGCGCGGTACGCCGACAATCTATTATGGCGACGAGATGGCGATGGCGGACGTGTCCATCGCCCCCGAACGCGTCGTCGATCCGCGCGAATTGCGCGAGCCGGGGCGGGGCCTGGGGCGCGATCCCGTCCGCACGCCGATGACTTGGGACTCGGGGCCGAACGGCGGGTTCACGCGAGGCGAACCGTGGCTGCCGCTGCACGCCGATCACGCCACGCGCAACGTCGCCGTGCAGGCCGCCGATCCCGCCTCGATGCTCTCCCTCACCCGCGCGCTCCTCGCGCTCCGCCGCGCCACCGCCGCGCTCGCGCTCGGCGGCGTCGCCGACGTCCGCGTCCAAGGCGACGTGCTCGCCTATACGCGCACGCTGGAGGACAGTCGCGTGGCGGTCGCAATCAACTTCGCCGCGGACCCCCGCCCTGCAACCCTCCCCGCGAACGCGCGCGCCCTCCTTTCCACGCACGGCCCGCGCGCGGGGAGCGAAGACGGCACGATCCTGTTAAACAGCTACGAAGGCGCGGTGTTCGCGCTCGACTGAGGGGAGCAAAGCCATCCGCATCGCCATGCTCGCGCCGATCTCGTGGCGCACCCCGCCGCGCGCCTATGGCCCGTGGGAACTCGTCACCAGCCTGCTGACCGAGGCGCTGATCGCGCGCGGCGTCGATGTAACGCTGTTCGCCACCGCCGATTCGATCACGTCGGGCAAGCTCGAAGCCGTGGTGCCCGCACCATACTCCGAAGACCCGTCGATCGAACCCAAGGTCTGGGAAGCGCTCCATATCGCGCACTGCTTCGAGCAGGCGGCGCGGTTCGATCTTATCCACAACCAGTATGATTTCCTGCCGCTCGCATTCTCGCGGCTGGT
>JBBQJX010000052.1:0-8758 GCA_038326295.1 Sphingomonadales bacterium | reverse complement strand
CAGCCTCCAACCCAGCACAAAGGCTGAATCAGAAAATCCGCTCCTTGGGAATCCCAGCCCGATTCAATCAGACGCGATCACGCTCTAGGCTACGCCACCCCGGCAGCCTTCGCCGCCAACTTTCCACCGCAACGGGCTGCTCCGCTCCGCGCAGCCGAAGGCTACGCTCCGCAGCCCGTTGCTCCACCCGCGCAACTGCGCAACAACAACCGCCGGTCTCTGGTCCTAACTGGATGAACGTCGGGGGTCAGGTCAGTGCAGCCCAAGCGGAACGTGCGCCGGTCCATCGCCGGGTCAAAGGGAGAGGCCGACGCCACCGCTGAGGACAAGGCATCAAGGTGCGGTCGAACGGCTTCGAGCAGTTCCAAGGCCTTCGCCGTCGGCTCCAGTCCGCGCCCGTTCCGGACGAGCAATTCATCGCTGAATGCAATTCGCAATCGAGCCAAAGCACCGGAAACCGCTGGCTGGGAAAGGAACAAGCGTCGTGCCGCTCGGGTGGTGCTGCGCTCCTCGACCAGCGCGACCAGAGTGCGTAGGAGATTGAGGTCCAGGTTTCGGAGGTCGAGTCCTTTGGTGCCCATCAGGTGACACTACATCAAAATCAGCGTGGGCCTTAACAGCGTGATTCCCAGAGCGTTCGACGCGGCTCAAGCTAAGAGCGGCTGCGGCGAAACGAGTCTGCGAAGTGCAGGCAATCATAGTGCTACGGCGTATTCGTAGTGATCATCTTCATCGGTCGTGGCCCGCCAGCAATGTGCAAAACACCACCGGTAAGGAGCCAAATTCAGGCTTCGAGGTGACGTCGGCCCCACTCTCGGCTCCACTTGCGCAAGCGGTCGTTTGTTCGGTTCGACTGGTGCGGCGATCGAGACGGGTGACCGGCCGGTTTCTCGGGGGGGGGTCTTGTCCGGGATGCGCGAAGAGGTTGAACCCGGGCCGAACGTCGGTTCGAGGTCCTTTCCGCACGAGATGTCGCGGCGGGTGGCATGCACGGCGGGATCGACAGACCGGAAACCCGCAGGCTTCGCTCCAATGACAGCGCCACCATAAAGCACTCCGGTCGCGCCGACCCTGGTTGAACGGATGAAACACAAGTCTACGCGCGGGTAACCCGTGCTCCTGCACCACGGTCACTCGCCATGGCCACTCGCCTCGAACATTCATCGGCCTGGGTCGGCAGGCGCAACGCCGCGTAAACCCGGGCGAGGGCGCGGTTCAGGGGTACGGAGAGCGGATCGGCGGCGCGGCGTAGTTCAAGCTGCTGCTGCGCCCGCGTAAGCTCGCCCGAGCGCAGCAGCGCATCCAGATGGATCTGCTCGAACAGGTCGCGCTGGGCATGACTGCCGCCCACAGCAAGCATCGCGGGCAGTGCGCGTCCGAGCCGTTCGGCGGCCCGCGTCCAGGCGCCGCGCGCGTAAGCGATCAGCCCCTCGCACGCGGGCAGCGCGGCATCAGCCCAGGCCACCCGACTGTCGGCGGCGGCGCCCTCAGCGCGCGTCGCGACCGCCGCCATCAGCACGTCCGCTTCGGGCGCGCCCGCGCGCGCCAGCCCATAGAGATATTGCATCGACAGGAACGGCTGCACCGTATCCGTCGCGCGCGGGACCAACCAGCGCAACAAGTCCGCCCACCGGTCGCCGACGTCGACGCCCGCGAGCTCGATCCGGGCGAGCAGCGACACCGCGCCGATCTGATCCTGGCTGTATCCGGGCTCGCGGCCCCAGACCTCGGCATCGTACAGCCGCAGCGCCTCGCCGAACGCGCCGCGCGACAGGCGGAACAGCGCCATGTGCCACCACAGATGCGTGTGCATGAAGCTGTTGAGGCCCGTCCATGTGTCGGCGACGTTTTCAAGGAACGCGATGCCCTCATCGATATGCCCGCGCGTCAGATAGACGTGCGCCAGCGCGTGGTGTGCCCATGGCTCGGCCTGCTCGATGCCGATCGCGGTGCGTGCGGCCAACTCGGCCTCGTCGATCAGGTGCATCTGCTCGTAGCCGAACGCCGCCATGCCGTGCGCCTGTGCGATGTCTGCGCTGGCGGGCAGCGCCACCAGCGCGACGCGCAGCAGCGCGGGCAGGTCGCCGCGGTTGAACGCATGATATTGCGCGAGCTTGACGGCGGCGAGGTCGCGCGGGTGTTCGGCAACGGTCGCCTCGTGCAGCGCCATCGCCCGGGGAACGTCGTCTTCCGCCCAGGCGCGCACCGCGGCGAGCGTCCGCTGTTCGCGCGCATTCATCGGTGCGGCTGCGGCGCGAGCGAGAAAGGGGCGGGCGTGCGCGGCGGCGTCGGGCGCTTCGCTGAGCAAGTGGATGGCGGCGGCATAGGTCTGCGTCAGCGCATGTCCGGGCGCGGCCTCGGCGGCTGCGAGCACGGCGAGCATCCGGGGCCGATATTCGAGGAAACCGCCCACAAAATCGTCGATCGAGGCGAGCGTTGCCGCGTCGGCGGGGGTGACGGGATTGCCGAGAAAGTCGCTCGCCATGCAAGGCATGTAGCGTCTGCAACCGGAGTGAAGAAGATGCCGACGATATTGCGGAGCGGCGTGCGCGTGCATTACGAGCTGGCGGGCGAGGGTCCGCCGCTGCTGCTGCTCGCGGGGCTGGCGAGCGACGGCGCAAGCTGGGCACCGATCGTGGACCTGCTGGCCCCGCGCTTCCGGCTTATCCTCACCGATCACCGCGGCTCGGGTCGCACCGGACCGCTCGCCCCCTTCGCGTTCGAGGATTTCGCCGACGATGCCGCTGCCCTGCTCGATGCGCTGCACATCGGCGCAGCGAACGTGGTCGGCCATTCGATGGGCGGTATGATCGCGCTCGATCTCGCGGCGCGCCATCCAGCGCGCGTGCGCCGCGCCGTGTTCGCCGCGACGGGTGCCCGGCCCGAACCGCGCGCCGCAGCGATGCTGGGCGCGCTCGCCGTGGCGCGCGGCGAGGGCCTGTCCGACGCGAACTACCTGCGGCTGTTCCACCCGAGGTTGTTTGCGCCGGCGTTCTTCGCGCGACCGGGCGCCGACGAGGAGGCGGTCGCCGCCGCGCTCGCCTATCCCGACCGCCAGACCGCTGCGGGCAATGCGGCGCAGCTCGCGGCAACCACCGGACTCGATCTCTCGGCATATGCCGCCCGGATATCGATCCCTACGCTCGTGCTGGCGGGGTCGGACGACCTGCTGTTCCCGCCCGAGCGCGTCCGCGCTGCTTTCGCCGACCTGCCCGGTGTCCGAATCGAGATCATGGCCCACGCCGGCCACGCGCTGCATTGGGACCAGCCCGAGGCGTTTGCCGAAGCGGTGGCAACGTTCCTCGCTTAGGCGCGCGCTTCCCACACCGCGCGCGCGATCGCCCGCGCGAGGCAGGCGGCTGCGGCATCGCCGATCCGCGCGACAGCGAAGGCGCGGTCCGGACCGGAGTGCACCCCGCCCATGGCGATCGCGAACACGACGTCGCCGTCATAGGGTGTGTGCGCGGGGGTGACCGCGCGCGCGATGCCGTCATGCGCCATGATCGCCACGCGGCGGCATTCCGCCGGCGTGAGGGCCGCCGTGGTGGCGACCGCGGCGATCACGGTGTTGGCCCCGGCGTGCAGACGGCCGAGCGCCCCGAGCCTGCCGTCGGCGAGCGGATCGGGTGCGCGCGCGGCGTGCCCCGGCCGCTGTCCGCCGAACTCGCCCGCATGCTCCCACGGCCAGGCGAGGAAGGTGCCGTCCGACAGCCGGACCGCGCCCACCGGATTGGCGGCGACGATCGCACCGACGATCAGCCCGTCGCCGAGATCGGCGGACGCGCTCCCGATGCCGCCCGTTTCCAGCCCGGCGCGCGCGCCGCGTCCTGCCCCCACCCGCCCCAGCGGGCACGCGGGGCCGGTGGCCGCGAGCGCCTCGCCGCCGAGCCGGCGATAGGGAGGCGTCGGCCCCCAATCCTTGCTGCCGCCATGACCCAGATCGTGCAGCACGGCGGCGGGAACGATCGGTATTGCGGGGCCATGCGCCGCGATCCGCAGCCCGATTCGCTGCGCCGACAGCGCGGCGGCGACCGCGTCGGCCGCCGCCAGGCCGAACACCGATCCTCCCGCAAGGACGATCGCGTCCGCGCGGCCGACCAGGTTCTCGGCAGCAAGCGCGTCGGTCTCGCGCGTGCCGGGCGCACCGCCCCGCGCGTCTACCCCCGCCGCGACGCAGCCGGGGTGCAGCAGCACCGTAACCCCGGTCCCCGCATGCGCGTCCTCGGCGTGGCCCACGAGGATACCGGCCACGTCGATGATCGTGTTGGTGGGCCCGGGCGTCAGATGCACCGCCCTCCGTCCACCTCGAGCGCCACCCCCGTGACGAGCGACGCCTCGTCCGAACACAGGTACACCGCCGCCGCCGCGATGTCCGCAGGCGTGCTGAAGCGCCCGAGCGGGATCGATGTGAGGAAGCGTGCGCGGGTTTCGGGCGTGTCCTCGCCCATGAACGTCTTGAGCAGCGGGGTCTCGCCCGCAACCGGGTTGATCGCGTTCACGCGGATCTGGTCCGGCGCGAGTTCGATCGCCATCGCGCGGGTGGCGGCGATCATCCAGCCCTTGGACGCGTTGTACCAGGCAAGGCCCGCGCGCGGGGAGCGGCCGCCGGTCGATGCGATGTTGAGGATCGTGCCGCCGCCCTCCGTGCGCATGTGCGCAACGAGATGCCGCGCGGTCAGGTAGACCGATTTCATGTTGACCGCGCCGATCCGGTCGAACTCGGCCTCGGCCAGCGTGTCGAGCGGTTGCGGGCGGTGACCGATCCCCGCATTGTTGACGAGCACGTCGATCCGCCCCGCCCAGGCGCGCGCCGCCGCGACCATCGCCGCGACGCTCGCATCGCTGGAGACATCGCAGCCGATCGCATGCGCGCCGGCTCCCAATGTCGCCGCCTGGCGCTGCGCGGCGACTTCGTCGATGTCGGCCACGATCACGCGCGCGCCCTCGCGCACGAACGCCTCCGCGATGCCAGCGCCGAAGCCCGAACCCGCGCCGGTAATGATCGCCGTTTTTTCAAACAGCCGGTTCATCCGTGCCGCGCCGCGACGGTTTTCAACCGGGTGAACCCCATCAGCGCCTCCATTCCCTTCTCGCGGCCGTGGCCCGATCGCCCGGTGCCGCCGAACGGTAGTTCGACACCGCCCGCTGCGCCATAATCGTTGAGGAACACCTGCCCCGCGCGCAGTCGCCGTGCCAGGCGAAGCGCGCGCGATCCGTCGCGCGTCCACACCCCGGCGACGAGACCATAGCCCGTACCGTTTGCGAGCGCGACCGCGTGGTCCTCGTCGTCGAACGGCATCACAACCTGCACCGGCCCGAAAATCTCCTCCTGCGCGAGCGCCTCATCCTCACCAACATCGGCGAACAGCGCGGGCGCGAGATAATACCCGCCGGCGGGCGCATCGGCGGCGATCGTGCCGCGCGCGACAGGAGCGACGCGCGCGCCGTCCAGAAACGCCTGAACCCGCGCACGCTGCGCCGCTGAGATCAGTGGCCCCAGATCGCGATCAGCGAGCGCGGGCCCCGCGGCCAGCGCGGCGTAACGCGCGGCCATGCGCTCGACGACCTCGTCGAAGCGCGCGCGCTCGACGAGGATGCGAGACCCCGCCGAGCAGGTCTGGCCCGCATTCTGCAGGCCCGCGCCGACCAGCAGTGGCAGCGCTGCCTCCAGATCGGCGTCGGCGAAAACGATGTTGGGGCTCTTGCCGCCCAGCTCCAGCGTGACCGGCACCGCATTGGCGGCCGCCGCCGATTGCACCCGCGTGCCGACCGGACCCGATCCGGTGAAGCTGACGTGATCGACGCCGCTGTGCCCCGCCAGCGCCGCGCCCGCCGTCTCGCCCGCGCCCGGCACGACGTTCAGCGCCCCCGCCGGCAGCCCCGCCTCCTGCGCCAGGCGCACGAACCACAGCGCGGTCAGGCTCGCTTCCTCGGCGGGCTTGAGCACGGCAGCGTTGCCCGCTGCGAGCGCGCCGACCACCGATCGACCGACGATCTGCATCGGATAGTTCCACGGCACGATGTGTCCGGTCACCCCGTGCGGCTCGCGCAGCGTGAAGACGGTATAGCCCGGCCGGAACGGCAGCGTCTCGCCATGCAGCTTATCGGCGGCGCCGCCGTAGAACTCGCAGTAGCGGGCCAGCGCGCGGACGTCGGCACGCGCCTGGGAAAGCGGTTTCCCCACGTCGCGCGCCTCGGCATGGGCCAACCCGTCCGCGTCACGCTCGACGAGGGTGCCGATCCTTGTCAGCAGCCGGCCGCGCTCGAGCGCCTCGGTGCGACCCCATTCGCCCTCGGCGGCGGCGCGCGCGGCGGCGACCGCCTCGTCGATCTCGGCCGCACCGCAATCGGCGATCGCGCCGATCGTCTGTCCCGTCGAAGGGTCCTCGACCGCGCGGGTTGTGGCCGCCTTCCGCCAGCGTCCGGCGATCAGGATTTCGTCAGCGGGGAAAGGCGTGAGCATTCCCGTCCGTGTCGCGCAAGCGGAGCGCACGTTCAAGGCTGGGTGTGTTGTCGATGAGCGCGCGGGTGGCGGGATGGGCGGGCGCCGCAAGCACGGCAGACGTCGCCCCTTCCTCCACGATCCGCCCCTGGTCGAGCACGATCAGCCGATCCGTCGCTTGCGCGATGACGCCGAGATCGTGGCTGACGAACAGCAGCGCCAGCCCGAGTTCGCGTCCGAGGCGGTCGAGCAGCGCCAGCACGGTCGCGCGCACCCGTGGATCGAGCGCCGAGACCGCCTCGTCGAGCGCCACGATCGCGGGCTGGACCACGAGCGCGCGCGCGATCGCGACCCGCTGGCGCTGGCCGCCCGAAAGCTGGTGCGGCAACCGGGCGGCGAGTTCGGCTGCGAGCCCGACGCGCGCCAGTGCATCCGCCACCCGCCCGGCGCGCGCGCTCGCATCGAGATCGGTCAGCCGCAGCGGCTCGGCCACCACCCGCGCGACGCGCCAACGGGGATCGAAGCTCCCTGCGGGGTCCTGGAACACCGGCTGGATCAGCCGCCGCAACCGCGCAGGCGCGTCCGGCGTGAGCACCTCGCCCGCCAGCCGGACCTCGCCCGAGGTTGGCGTATCGAGCCCGAGCAGCAGCCGGAGCAGCGTCGACTTGCCCGAGCCCGAAGCCCCGACGATGCCCAGTCGCTCGCCCCGCGCGAGACGGAGCGAGACCGCGTCCAGCGCGCGAAACGCGGGCGGCCGATCCAACGGATGCGCGCGCGGGCGAGCGTGGTCGCGCGTCAGCGCGAGCGCTTCCAGCACCGTCTCGCCTGGCGGCGCGTGCGGTACGGCGGGCGGCGGCGTGAACGCATCGACGAGCGCGCGCGTCACCGGATGCCGCGGTGAACGCAGGCGCAAGACCGGGCCCGTTTCCACCAGCCGTCCCCCGTCGAGCACCGCTATCCGATCGGCATATTGCGCGACCACCGCCAGATCGTGCGTGACCAGCAGCAACGCGGCGCCATCCTCGCGCGCGATCCCCGTCAACAGGCGCAGGATATGCGCTTGCGCGCGTGGATCGAGCGCGGTCGTCGGTTCGTCGGCGATGATCAGGCTCCGCTTCAGCGCGGCGGCGATGGCAATCGCCACGCGCTGGCGCTGGCCCCCCGAAAGCTGGTGGGGATAACGATCGCCCATGTCCGCCAGCCCAACGCGCGCGAGCGCCGTGGCCGCGCCGCCCGCGCCCGCGCCTGCGCCGTGCGCGCCGCACGCCTCCGCGACCTGCGCGCCGACGCGCATCAGCGGATTGAGCGCCGCCATCGGCTCCTGGAACACGAAGCCGATGCGTCGCCCGCGCATCGCCTCCATCGCGCGCGGCCGGAGCGCCAGCAGATCCTCGCCGTCGAGCACGATCCTGCCCGACACGCGCGCGTTCGCTGGCAGCAGCCGCGCGATGGCGAGCGCGGCGGTGGACTTGCCCGAGCCGCTCTCCCCCACAAGCCCGAGCACCTCGCCCGGTGAGACCTCGAAGGAGAGCGCATCGAGCACCGGGGTGTGGCCATAACCGACGCACAGGCGGTCCACGGAAAGTCGTGTCATCGTCGGCTCAGACGATCCGCCAGCCCGTCGCCGAGCAGGTTCAGCCCCAGCGTCGCCAGCGCAATCGCCAGGCCCGGCCATATCGCCAGCCACGGCGCCACGCTGACGAGTGTCTGCGCCTCGGCCAGCATGCGTCCCCAGCTCGGCGCGGGCGGCTGCGCACCGAGCCCGACATAGGCCAGCCCCGCCTCCGCGATGATCGCGAGCGCGAACTGGATCGTGGCCTGCACGATCAGTGGCCCGGCGAGGTTGGGCAGGATATGCGCGAGGCTGATCGAGGTTCGCGAGCGTCCCGCGGCGCGCGCCGCCGCGACGAAGTCCCGGGGCCACAGCGAGAGCGCCCCGGCGCGTGCGACGCGGGCGAACACCGGTGCGGTGAAGACCGCGATCGCGATGATCGCGTTCAGCAGCCCCGGCCCGAGCAGCGCCGCCAGCAACACGGCGATCAGCAGCGCAGGAAACGCAAACACTATATCTCCGCCGCGCATCACCAGTTCGCCCGGCCAGCCCCCGCGTGCAGCGGCGAACAGGCCGAGCGGCACGCCACTGCCCGCCCCCAAACCCACCGCGACGAGGCTGACCGCAAGGCTGGCGCGCGCGCCAGCCATGAGCAACGATAACTGATCCCGCCCGAGCGCATCGGTCCCCAGCGGATGCGCGTCGGAGGGAGTCGCCAGCCGATGCACGATATCGAGCGTGTCGGTCGGCCACGGCGTCCACAC
>JBBQJX010000051.1:0-8763 GCA_038326295.1 Sphingomonadales bacterium | reverse complement strand
AGCGATCTTCACCCACATCGTCGGGCTGAAGACGGTGATCCCGTCCAACCCCTACGACGCCAAGGGCCTGCTGATCGCCGCGATCGAGGACGACGATCCCGTGATCTTCTTCGAGCCCAAGCGCATCTACAACGGCCCCTTCGACGGCCACCACGATCGCACCTTCCAGCCGTGGGCCAAACACCCGATGGCCGAGTTGCCAGATGTGCAATACACCGTGCCTATGGGCAAGGCACCGATTGCGCGCGCGGGCGCGGACGTGACGATCCTCGCCTACGGCACGATGGTTCACGTCGCCTTGGCGTCGGCCGAGGAGGCGGGGGTGGATGCCGAGGTGATCGATCTGCGGACGCTGCTGCCTTTGGACACCGACACCATTGCGGAATCGGTCCGCAAGACCGGCCGCTGCGTCATCGTCCACGAAGCGACGCGCACCAGCGGCTTCGGCGCGGAACTGAGTGCGCAGGTGCAGGAGCGCTGCTTCCACCATCTGGAAGCCCCGATCCTGCGCGTCACTGGCTGGGATACGCCGTATCCGCACGCGTTCGAGTGGAATTATTTTCCGGGGCCCGCGCGAATCATCGCCGCCTTAAAAAGGGTGATGGGGGATTAAGATTGAGATCGCTCCACCATTTTGACCAAGGTCTGCGGATAGCTCGGCTTCTATTTGGTGCTTGGTTGCTTTTGGGGCTTGGCTGTCGGTTCATTGCTCATGACACCTGGTTGCTCCGGATGCTGCCGAGTTTCGCCATGGGCCTGCTCGGCTTGCATCTACTTCGCGTGCTTGTAGGACTTTTCTACATAACTTTTATTAGAGCTAGGGAAAGCTGATGCCCCGCTTCGTCTTCAAGCTCCCCGATATCGGCGAGGGCACCGCCGAGGCCGAGATCGCGGCGTGGCGCGTCAAGGTGGGCGATCATGTCGAGGAGGATGGGCCGCTCGTCGACATGATGACCGACAAGGCGACGGTCGAGCTGACCTCGCCTGTCAGCGGCACCGTCCTCGAAGTCGCGGGCGAGGCGGGCGCGATGGTGCCCGTGGGCTCCGCGCTGGTGGTACTCGAAACTACCGCCACCGATGCCATCGCCGCCAGCCCCGAACCACAGGCCGACGGCCCGGCGGTGGTCGAGGCAGACGCGGCGGCGCACGAGGCCGACGATCCCTCTCCCTCGCTCCGCTCCGCTGCGCATATCCCTTCCCCCGCCGGGGGGAGGGTGGACCTCGCCGACAACTCCACCCTCCCCCCATCGGGGGGAGGGATAGCGGCGCAGCCGCAGGGAGAGGG
The DNA here is from genome assembly GCA_038326295.1 of Sphingomonadales bacterium. Classification (GTDB taxonomy): domain Bacteria; phylum Pseudomonadota; class Alphaproteobacteria; order Sphingomonadales; family Sphingomonadaceae; genus JAVVHE01. The sequence continues at coordinate 7,478 of JBBQJX010000051.1, read as the reverse complement.
AACCGCGACCGCAGAGCAAGCCCCCACCCCGCTCGCCGCCCCCGCCGTGCGCGCGCGCGCAAAGGCGCTCGGCATCGATCTCACCACCCTTCCCCCCGGCCCCCACGGACGCATCCGCCACGCCGACCTCGACCGCATCCTTTCTACCCTCCCCCCACCGGGGGGAGGGACAGCGCCGAAGGCGCAGGGAGAGGGAACCGCGCTCGCCGAACGCCACGACACCCAATCCATCAAAATCATCGGCCTGCGGCGCAAGATCGCCGAGAAGATGCAGGAGGCCAAGCGCCGCATCCCGCACTTCGCCTATGTCGAAGAAGTCGACGTGACCGAGCTCGAAGCGCTGCGCCAGCATCTGAACGCCACCCACGGCAAGGATCGCGGCAAGCTCACGCTGCTCCCGCTGCTGATCCGCGCCCTCACCCGCACGCTCCCCGCCTTCCCCCAGATCAATGCGCGCTTCGACGACGATGCCGGAGAGGTCCATCGCCACGCCGCCGTCCACCTCGGCATGGCGACGCAGACCCCCAATGGCCTGATCGTCCCGGTGATCCGCCACGCCGAAGCCCGCTCGCTCTGGGACCTGTCCGCGGAAATCACCCGCCTCTCCACCGCCGCCAAGGCGGGCAAGGCCGCCGCCAGGGAACTCAGCGGCTCCACCATCACCATCACCTCGCTCGGCGCGCTCGGCGGCATCGTCACCACCCCCGTCATCAACCATCCCGAAGTCGCCATCATCGGCGTCAACAAGATGGTCGAACGCCCGATGGTGCTGAACGGCCAGATCGCCATCCGCCGCATGATGAACCTCTCGTCCTCCTTCGATCACCGCGTCGTCGATGGCTACGATGCCGCCGCTTTCATCCAGCGCGTCAAGGCCATGCTCGAACATCCCGCCACCCTCTTCCTGGACGAATAGCCATGGCCGGGATCACCGATCACCCCGAGCGCCACCGCTTCGAACTCGCGGTCGAGGGCGGCACCGCCATCGCCGCCTACGAGCTCGCGCCCGGAACCATGGCGATCACCCACGTCGTCGTGCCGGCGCAGGCCGAGGGCCAGGGCGTCGGCGGCCGCCTCGCCGCCCACGCGATCGAGGCCGCCCGCACACGCGGCCTCAAGGTCATCCCCGCCTGCCCCTTCGTCGCCGCATATTTCAAGCGCCACCCCGAGCTGGCGGACCTGCTCGCCCATTAAGGATCCACCCATGCGCGTCCGCCTCGCCCTCCTCGCCACCCTCCTTGCCGCGCCGCTAGCTGCCCCGGCCCTCGCCGCGCCCGCGCGCGCCGCCGCGCAATTCGCAGAGGACGCGCGCTTCCAGACGCTCGCCAACCGCAGCCTCGAAGCCTTTCTGCGCCGCAACCCCGTCTACGCCACCCAGCTCGGCGATCATCGTTTCGATGCGGACCTGCCCGATATCTCGCCCGCGGGCCGCGCCGCCGATCGCAAGCTCGCCGCCGATACGCTGGCGGCTCTCGGCCGCATCGATCGCGCCCGGCTCAGCCGCGAAAATCAGATCGACGCGATCCTGTTCGCCGATCAGCTGCGCTACCAACTCTTTGCGCTCGATACGCTCAAGGACTGGTCGTGGGATGCGGTGCAGTATGCGGGCGGCGCGGGCGGCGCGCTGTTCACGCTGTCGAGCCGCGAGTTCGCCCCGCTGCCCGTGCGCCTGCGCGCCGCCACCGGCCGCCTCGAAAAGCTGCCCGCGATGCTCGCCCAGACGAAGGCCGCGCTCGATCCCGCGCGCGTGCCCGCCATCTTCGCCACCACGGCGGCCAAACAGAATCCCGGCCTGAACGGTCTGATTGACGGCCTCGTCGCCCAGAAAGCGGCACTGCCCGCCGCCGAAGCCGCGCGCCTCGCCACCGCTGCCGCCGCCGCCAAAGCCGCCGTCGCCGATTACCAGCACTGGCTCGAGACCACGCTGATCCCGAACGCCAAGGGCAACGAGCGCATCGGGACCGCGCTCTACGATCGCAAGCTCGCGCTCCAGCTCAACTCGCCACTCTCGCGCGCACAGATCCGCGAACGCGCCATCGCTGCGATCGCCAGCATCCGCGCGGACATGTACTCGGTCAGCCGCAAGCTCCTCGCACGCCGGGCGGGCGCGCCGCCGATGCCCGCCAACCCGACCCCGGCCGAACAGCAGGCCGCGATCGAAGCCTCCTTCGCCGTCGTCAACGCGGACACCGTCGCCCCCGACCAGGTCGTCCCGTTCGCGCGCGACCGCCTGACCGCCGCGACCGAATTCGTGCGCACCCACGGCCTCGTCACCATCCCGCCCGCCACCAGCTTCAACGTCATCGATATGCCCGAATATGCGCGCGGCTTCGCGGTCGCCTATGCGGACATGCCCGGTGCACTCGAAAAGGATCAGCGCGGCTTCTACGCGGTCATGCCCATCCCCGCCGACTGGACGCCCGAGCAGACCAAATCCTTCCTGCGCGAATACAACAAGTGGGGCATCAACGAACTGACCAACCACGAGGCGATGCCCGGCCACCTGCTTCAGCTCGCGCTCTCCAACCGCTACCCCTCGCGCCTGCGCGCGGTCTTCCAGTCGAACCCGATGGCCGAGGGCTGGGCGCAATACGGCCAGGACGTCATGGCGGACGCCAATTATCTGGGCGACGATCCGCGTTACCTGATGGCGCATCTGAAACTCCAGCTGCGCACCGCGATGAATGCGGTGCTCGATCAGGATTTCCACACCGCAGGCCTCACGCGCGACGCCGCGATGACGATGATGACCAAAACCGCCTTCCAGGAGGAGCGCGAGGCGGCGGGCAAGTGGACGCGCATGCAACTCAGCTCCACCCAGCTCCCCGTCTATTTCGTCGGTTATTCCGAATGGAAGGATCTGCGTGGCCAGGCCCAGAAGCGCCCCGGCTTCAACCTGCGCAGATTCCACGACGAAGCGCTCGCGCACGGCTCGCCGCCGGTGCGCTTCATCCGTGCGTTACTGTTCAACCAGCCGATTCGCTGATTTGCGCAAGGGAACGAATATCCCGGCCCCGTATTGAGCCGCGCGTGGTCGCCTTGAAACCGCCACCCGCGTTTACGAGGTACGTTGCCCATGCGTTGGTCCGTCGTCGTCCCCTATTTCAACGAGGCGAGCGGAATCGCCGCGATGCTGCAATCGCTCGGCGCACAGGCGCGGCGGGATTTCCAGTTGATCCTGGTGGATAATGGCTCGACCGACGGCAGCGAGGTCGTCTGCCGCCGCGCAATTGCCGCTTTTCCCGATATCGAGACCGTTTATTTGCGCGAACCCCGCCCCGGCCAGGTTCACGCGCTCCGTCGCGGCGTCGCGGCCGTGCGCACCGAATTCGTCGCCGTGTGCGATGCGGACACCATCTACCCCCCGCATTATCTCGCGCGCGCGACGCAGGTGTATGATGCGGGCGGTCCCACCCGCGTCGCGGTGATGGGCTATCTGCGTTGCGGCGGCGCACCGGGCAGCCTTGGGGATCGCTTCAACAGCTGGCACTGGCTCACCGCCGCGAAAGTCTGGCCGCAGCAGAACCACACCAGCGGCGCGGGCCAGACCTTCCGGAGCGCTGCGCTCCGCGCGGCCGGCGGCTACGATCCCGCGATCTGGCCCTATGTTCTGAAGGACCATGAGCTGATGAGCCGCGTGCTCCGGCTCGGCCACCAGGCCTATGATCCCGATCTGTGGTGCATCAGCTCGGACCGCCGAAAGGATCGCAAGAACGTCCGCTGGACGCTGCGCGAGCGGCTGCTCTACCATTTCCTCCCCGTTCGCGACAAACGCGCCTTCTTCCACAAATTCCTAAAACCCCGCTTCGAAGCGCGCGGCCAGCTCGATACCAGACTGCGCGAACGCGCCTGGGAGACCGCGCCCCAGCCCGCCTGAGTTCGACGCACCTTCATTCGGCCGCTTTTCGTCCCCATAACATCGGTCGATCACCACAAGGGCCGACTTACTTGGCGTCATTCCTCGCGCGCACCGCCGCCCGATTGGGCGTGCTGGCGAAGCGCCCCGGCATCGCTGCGGTGCTGCGGCTGGTGCCCCCCGCGCTCGGCCTCCTCATGGTCGGCCTTCTGGTCCTCCAGGTCCGCGCCATCGGCTGGGAAACCATCGCGCGCGTCTGGCCGTCCTCGCCCTGGTTCTACCTGCTCTTCGCGGGCAGCTACATCGGCCCGATCCTGACCGAGATCATCATCTACCACCGCCTCTGGCACGTCGGTCTCGAAGCTGCCCCCGTCTTCCTGCGCAAGCGCGTCATGAACGAGGCGCTCTTCGGCTATTCGGGCGAGGCCTATGCCGTATGGTGGGCCAACAATCACGCGGGCGGGCCCTGGACCCCGCTCCAGGTGGTGAAAGACGTCAACATCCTCTCGGGGCTGGTCAGCAATATCGGCACGCTTGCACTGTGCGCCGCAACGCTACTGCTGGCGGACGGGGTGAAGCTCGCCAGCGCGGCGGCCGCGCGCGGACCCGTGATGCTGGGCGCGATGGGCTTCCTGCTCGCGGTCACGCTGTTTCTGCTCCTCAAGCCCAAGCTGTTCAGCCTCCCGCCACGCACGCGCGCCTTTATCGCGTCGATGCACACGCTGCGTCTGGTGACGGGCGTGATGATGATGATGGCGCTCTGGAGCGTGGCGCTGCCGGGCCACGATCTCGCGCTGTGGCTCACGCTTGCCGCATGGCGAAACTTCATCGCGCGCCTGCCCTTCGTGCCGCAAAAGGATCTGCTGTTCGTGAACCTCGCCATCCTGTCGCTCGGCGCTTCGGGCCGCGATGTCGCCGCGATCCTCGCGCTGGTGAGCGCGATGACGCTCGTCGCGCACCTCGCGGTGGCGCTCGTCGGCGCGATCCCCGGCGTCACACCGATGCGCCGGGCCGCCGCCTGATGCGCGCGCTGCTCGCTGCCGGGCTTGTCGCGCTCGCCACGATCCCCGCCCGCGCGCAGCCCATCGCGGGCGAGGCCGCGCTTTGCCGCAACGGCTCGACCGCGATCCTCGTCGAGATCGCGGGCCTCAAGGACCGCGCAGGCGAGCTGCGCGTCGAACTCTATCCCGATACCGATCCCGAGTTTCTCGGCGACAAGAACAAGCTCATCGCCGAGGGCAAGACCTTCCGAAGGATCAGCATCCCCGTCCCCCCCACCGGTCGCGCGGTCGTCTGCCTCGGCATCCCCGCGCCCGGCCGCTATTCGCTCGCCGTGATCCACGACCGCGAGGCGGACCGCAAATTCGACTTCCGCCGCGATGGCATTGCCTTTCCCGGCAATCCACGCCTGATGCTCGGCAAGCCCCCGGCATCCAAGGCGTGGGTCACCGTCCCGCCCGGCCTCAACCGGCTCGCGGTGCGCCTCCAATATTACGATGGCTTTTTGGGCGCAGGCCCCGTCCGCCACCCGGTGGACGAATGAAACCGGTCGCATGAAACTCGTCGATGTCGCCGAGTTCTACACGCTCACCGGCGGGGGCGTGCGCACCTATATCGATCAGAAGATGGCGATCGGTGCGAGCCTTGGCCACGACGTCGTCGTCATCGCGCCGGGCTCCGAATACCGCGTCGAGCAGCGCCCGGGCGGCCGTGTCATTTGGGTCCCCGCCCAGACCCTGATCGCGGACAAGAACTACCGCCTGTTCTGGAATTTCTCCCAGATCCACGCGATCATCGATGCCGAGCAGCCCGATGTGGTTGAGGCCAGCTCGCCGTGGACTGCCGCATGGATCGTCGCGGCGTGGCAGGGCGATGCCGCCAAGGCGCATTTCCTCCACTCCGATCCCGTCGCCGCCTACCCCTATCGCTGGTTCGCGGGGCTGCTCGAAGAAGGCACGATTGATCGCATCTTCTTCTGGTTCTGGGCGCAGCTGCGCGCGCTCGATCGGCGCTTCGATCGCATGATCGTCTCGGGCACTTGGCTCCAGCAGCGTATGATGCGCTACGGCATCCGCCGCCCCGCCGTCGCTCCGCTCGGGGTCGACGTCTCCGCCTTCGATCCCGCGCTGCGCGATCTGGCATTGCGCCGGGACATGCTCGCCCGGTGTGGCATGCCCGAGGATGCGATGCTGTTCATCGGCATGGGCCGCCATCATCCCGAAAAGCGCTGGCCCTCGATCATGCGTGCCACTGTTCCCCACGGCCTCGCCAGGCCGATCGGCCTCTTCCTGATCGGCGACGGGGTGGCGCGCAACGACGTGGAACGCGCCGCCGCCAAGCACACCCATGTCCACGTCGCGGGCCGCATCGACGAGCGCGGACTGATCGCCCGCATGCTCGCGTCCGCCGATGGGCTGATCCACGGTTCGGGTTCGGAAACCTTCGGCCTTGCGGTGGCCGAGGCGCTCGCGTCAGGCCTGCCGCTCGTCGTTCCCGATACGGGTGGCTGTGTCGAACTCGGCCGACCCGAATACGCGGAATTCTATCGCTCGGGCGATCGCAAGGGCGCGCGCGCCGCGGTCATCCGCTTCCAGGCGCGCGACTGGGCGGCGATGTCGGCCGCCGCCGCTGCGGCCGGTGCGAAAATTGGCACCGCGCGCGAACACTTCGTGCGCCTCTTCCAGATTTACGCCGATCTCGCGCGCGATCACCGCGCGCGCCGGTCACGCGCGCGCGCGCAACCCATCGTAACGCCCGAGCCGTCGTTCCCGCAGGAAGCCACCTATCGCCCGGCGTGATTCGCGCCCCAGCGAGGCCACGTCGACATCGTGCGGATGCAGCGCCACGCGCACCGTCTCCAGCCCGCCCAGCACCGTCGTCGCCACGCGCGACCAAGCGAGCGACGAGAGAATGCGTGAGCGCGATCGGCTCGCGTAACTCACCACCGGCCCGTTGGCGAGCACGCGCCCGTCCGCAGGCCGCCAGACGCGCATATGATCCTCGGCCTGCGTAAAACCCTCCTCCGCAAGCGCCGCGCGCGCGCCTTCTCCGTACAGCCATGCGGGCGCGACGAACCCCGTCACCGCGCGGCCGAGTATATCCTCCAGCAGCTTGCGCCCGTCGCGCAGCCGCGCGGTCGCGTCCGTCAGCGATAGCCCCAGAAACTCGCCCTCACCCGCGGTCATGTGCTTGGCCTTCCACGCCGCAGCCCCGCTGTGCGTGCCGGTATCGCGGTGGAACCACCCGTGCAGCAGCATCTCCACCCCGGCATCCGCCCGCCCGCGCAGCCACGCGTGGAAGGCGCGGTCGTGCCGGATCGGGGCCTGACCATGAAAATCGGGCACCACCAGCATCGCGTAGGTGGCGGACCCGCCCGTCACCTCGCCGATCATCGCTTCGAGTCGCGCGATCCGGTGCGAATGCGCCGGTGTGACATCGTGGATCGAGAGGAGAAGCTGCTTCATACGACCCCCATGTAACGCGCACCGCCCGCGCCCGCACCTCCCTCTGGCCGACGAGCGGTGAACCCGCTACCTCCCCCGCAACCCCGGAGCCCCACCATGCCCGCCGACCCCATCGTCATCCTGTCCGCCAAACGCACCCCCATGGGCGGCTTCCAGGG
>JBBQJX010000050.1:0-8821 GCA_038326295.1 Sphingomonadales bacterium | reverse complement strand
GTTCCGGGAGCACGCCCGGCGCAAGCGTGCCGCGCGCGGTGAAACGACCGCCGTCCGCGCCCAGCGCGAGGCGGGCGAAGGGGGCGCGCGCGAGATCGGCGGCGAGGTTGCCCTGCCAGTGGCTGTAGCTGCCCGTGCCGTCCACCCGTAGCGTGGCGGTGCGGCCGAGGCCGCTCAGCCCCGCGACGAGCCCGCCCACGGGTGCGTCTAGTCGGGCTTTGAGGCCGAAGCGATCGTCATCGGGGCGCGAATCGAGATCCAGCACAAGCACGTCGCCCGCGCTGGTGCGCGCGTTTGCCACGACCACCGCGCGACCGCCCGCGACGTCCGCATGGCCATCGAGCGCGGCCGCGATCGCGCGCCCCGCCACCGGCGGATCGATATCAAGACGGCCCACACGGAGCCGCCCGAGCGCGATATCGAAGCCGGGCAGGATCGGCTGGTTGGGATCGGCCGATGGGAGGAAGTGCGGCATCCGCAGCCAGCGCGCGCGCGGGGCATCGACGTGGTGGAGGACGAGGCGGTTGCCGGTGAACGCGAACGGCCGCCAATCGACCGCGACACTCGGGATGGTGAAGAAAGGGCCCGTGGGATCGCTGAGCACCACATCGTGCGCGACGAAGCGGTTGAGCGGGTTGCCGTCGAGACGGCCTATGCCGACGCGCAGGCCCGAATGCGGCGCGATGTGGCGGAGCTGCGAGACGATGAAGGCGCGGCCGTCGCCGGTGCCGGTCCACAGCAGCCCGCCGCCGACGGCGAGCAGGATCGCCACCGCAAGCACGAACAGCAGCAGAACGCCGCGTCCGGCGGCGCGCAGGGTGGCATCCCAGGCCATCAGAACGCCTGGCCGATCGAGACGTAGACGGCGATGGTGGGATCGCCCTTGCGCGGGTTCAAAGGCGTGGCGGCATCGAAGCGGATCGGGCCAAAGGCGCTATAGTATCTGACGCCAAGGCCCGCGCCGTACTGGAAATCGCGGAATTTGGGATATTCCGACGTGTATAGCGAGCCTGCATCGAGGAACGGCACGACACCGATTGTCTTGGTGACCTTGTAGCGGAATTCGAGTGCGAGTTCGGTCGAGGAGCGGCCGCCGACGGGGACGTTGTTCGCGTCCTTGGGGCCGATGTCCTGATAGCCATAACCGCGCACCGAGCCGCCGCCGCCCACGTAAAAGCGGCGGCTGGGCGGGATCGCGCCGAGCGGCGCGCCGACGATCGCGCCAAAGGCAAGGCGGCCCGCCGCGATCAGGCGCGGCGCGATGGGCTGGTACAGGCTGCCGTCAACATGGAGGCGCAGGTAGGAAAAACTGCCTTCGAGGCTGAATTCCGGGCTGGCGCGGCCGTTCAGGCGGAAGCCGCGCGTAGGATCGAGCACATCGTTGGAGCCATCATAGCCAAGCGAGCCGGGAAGCGCGAGGAAGAAGAACTGGCGCTGCGGGCGCTTGCCATCGATCAGGCCGCGATCCTGTTCGTTGGAAGCCGCGAGTTCGATGCCGTAGCTGTACGTCCAGTCCTTCTGGAAAATGAGCGTCGTGCGGCGCTGGACGCTGGCGTTCAGATCGAGCGCGTAACTCTCATAGGCCTGCGTATTGAAATGGCCGAGGCTCGATGTGAGCGCCAGCGTCTGATCGCGCCGTCGCCAGTTGGAGAAGACCAGATCGCCGCCAAGCGACTGTTCGCGGTCGCCAAAGACGACGCGGCCGGTCACCGCGCCTTCGGGGGGCACAAGATTGCGGTGCCGCCAGCTCGCTTCGAAGCGAATGCCATCGATGGTATCGTAGCCGAGCTCGGCCGAGACCGTGCGCAGTTTGGCGGGGGCGACGGCGACATCGAGGTCGGCCAGCACCGCGCCGTCGGACTCGTCGCGTCGCTTGGGCGCGATCTGGACGCTGGAGAAAAGGCTGGTGGCGATAAGCGCACGCCTGAGATCGTCGACAAGCGCCTGGTTGTACACCTCCCCTTCCTTGAAGCGCGCGATCGTGCGCAGGTGCCGGGCACCAAAAACAGGACGACCGCGCATCATCGAGCGTCCGAATCGCGCCTGCGGGCCGGGATCGACCTTCAGGCTGTAACGCGCACGCCTCGCATCGTGATCGACGACGATCTCAGGCTCGGCCACCCTGGCGAAGGGGTAGCCCGCATTGGGCAGCGCGAGCTGCACCTGCTCGCGCCCTTCGATCGTCTGCGCGGCATCCACCGCGCTGCCGGGGGCGAGCGCGAGCGCTTTGTCGATCACGTCGCGCGGGGCGCCTTCGGGCGTTACGATCACGACGCTGCCGTAATCGTAGCGCGCGCCGGGCGTGACGGTGAGCGCGACGCTCGCTTCGCCCCCTGCGGCGGGAGCGGGCACGATCTTGCTGGCGATCGTCGCGCCATAATATCCGTGCGCACGCAGCAGCCGATCGAGCAGCGCCTCGTCCGCGCGCGCGCGAAGCGCAATCTGGGCGAGGTTGGCGGGCTCCTTCGTGTTGCGCAGCGTGGAGAGCGTGCGGAATTCGTCCGACGTCCCGGTCGACTCGATCCCGGTGACGCTGCTTTTGTAGCGCACGACGGTGGCGTTCTCCTGCGCAGCTTCGCCGCGAGCGGCGGGCGGCGCATCGGCGGTGGGCCAGGGCACCCCCAGATCGGGAAGCGGCGGCAAGGGGCGCGAGGGATCGATTACGGCGGCGGCGGCGGTGGTCGGCGTGGCGGGTTGCGCGCGTGCATCGGCGCAGGCGACGAGCAGCAGGGCCGCGCCGCCACTGGACAGCGCCGCACGCAATCCGCACCTATGGTTCATGCGCGCCTCCGCGCGTTCTGGAGCCGGACCCCCATGCCCATTGGCGGCGGAATATTCCTGTGCATCGCGCTCCTCGCGGGCTTTCTGATCGGGGTGCGGGTGCACGAAGGTACGGCGGGGATGCTCATCGGGTTCGGTGTCGGACTCCTGGGGGCGATTCTCATCGGCGCGTGGGACGAGCGCAGGCGCAGGCGCCAAGCCTTGTGAACCTTGCGCGAACCGGCCTTACAGGAAGCGCCGCCCGGCCCAAACCACCCGTCCGACGATCGCGAGCTGCGCGGCATCGCATCCCTCCCAGTCGCGGTAGGCCCGATTGTCGCTGGCGACCGTGACGAGGCGGCTGGCGGGATTGACTGCGAGTCGCTTGACCATCAGCGCGCCATCGAGCTGGAGCGCGTAGAGCCCGTCGCGCAGCCGTGTGCCGCCGTCGCCCGTATCGATCACGAGGTGATCGCCAGGGACGAGCGTGGGGAGCATCGCATCGCCTTCGACGCGGAGCATGGCGAGCGCATCGACATGGGTGGACGCGAGTTCGCCGACCCAGGAGGCATGGAAGGCAAGGCCGAACGCGGCGGCGGCGGGTTCGAGCGGCGTGAGGCGGACGAAATCGGTGGGGGCGGATGCATCCGAGGCGCGGGCCGCGACGGGTTGCGGCTCGTCCTCCGATTCGCCGAGCCGCGTCGCGGGGATGCCGAGGTGGCGGGCGATCGCGCGCAGATCGTCGCGCTCGAGCGTGCGCGGGACCCCGCGACGGACATATTGCTGGATGTAGGTGGGATTGCGTCCGAGCAGGCGCGAGATCGCGGCGAAACTCTGGCCGCGCGTGCGGAGTTCGGCGTCCAGCGCGGCGCGGGCTTCGGTTTCCGTCATGGATGGGAACGAGCTTTACAAGTTGATACTAGGGTAAAAACAATAAATCTAGGTTTTTCCCTAGACACGCGAGAAGTTTGCTCCATTATGGCCCTATTCGAACCCGGAGGTGGAGGGGTGGATGGCAGCAGCATTGCTTCGTACGATCGAAATCGGACTACTGGAGGCAGGAATGACCCCGTCGCGCTTCGGGCGCGAAGTCGCGGGCGATCCGCGACTGGTCTTCGATTTGCGGCGTGGCCGTCGGCCGAGTCCGCAGACCGAGGGGCGGGTGCGGAATTATTTGCGATATCTACAAGAGGAGAGCGTTCAGTGAAGCCCTTCATCCAGGATGGTCACATCCTCGCGCTGCGCGCGATCCGCGCCGCCATCGGCTCCGGATCGGCGGCGCGGATCGTCGTCGAGGCGATCGAGACGAGAGACTGGGCGAGCGCCACCTTCGTAGGCAAGCGCCATGCCCTCGCGCTGCGGATCGAGGGCAGCGAGGCGAGCGTGTGCGCCGCGATCGAGCGGATCGCGCGCGATCTGGACCAAACGGACGTCACGGCAACACGCTTCTTCCTCGCCGATATCGCGCTCGGCGAATATTCGGTGACGCTGGCGGGCGCGGACAGCACCGCTGCGATCGCGATCGACGCGTTGACGATCGAGGGTTGACCGGGCGCGGGCGCGCACCCGTTCATGCGCGTCCGACGTGTTCGTCGAGCCGGGCGAGCAGCGCGCGCGCCGATCCTGCCATCGCGCGGCGATGCGCCGGATCGGCGGGCGCAACGAGCATCGAGGCGACCGGAGAGGGGAGGGCGGGGCCGCTCGGCGTGCGCTGCGCTGCGCGGGCGAGCGCGGCCAGTTCGGCGATCTGCTGCGCCATCTGTTGAAGGCGCGCATCGATCCCGTCGAAGCGATCGGCGGCGCGGGCCGGAGTGTGGCGCGCCAGCTCGGCGACGGCGGCTTCGAGTCGCGCAATCGTCTCGGCCGGTACGGCGGCCGCCTGCGCGGGAGCAACCGGATCGACGGAGACGGGCACAGATTCGGCGGGCGGGGCGTCGGCGGGCGCAGCTTCCACGCGCGGGAGTTCGGCGGAGAGCGGCTCGGTCGGCATCGGCGCGGGCGGTCCTGCGGGGATCTGGTCCGTTGAAGTGTCGTCCGGCACGGGCATCATGGCAACCGCAGCCGGGAGAGGCGCGGACACGGTGGCAGTCGCGACGGGTTCCGCTGGCGCGGCACCCGCAGGGGCACGCCAGCCCAGGTCCTCGACCGAAGCCGCGTGCGACGGCCCAACGGCCGCAAACTCGCTCGCCGGTTCCTGCTCCTCCTGCGTATCGCGCGACGGGGCGGACAGGCGGCCGATAAGCCAGCCGAGCGCGGTGGCGGCGAGCAGCAGCCCTGCGGCGAGCGCGATCCGCGCCGTCATCCCGAGCGGCGGCGCGGCGAGCGGCGAGAGCCGGTCCGCTCCGAGGTTCGTCGCGATGCCGTCGAGCCATTCGGGCGTGGCGAACATGATGCCCGCCGCGAGCGCGACGCCCATGAGCAGGCCGAGCAGGGTCCAGCGGCGCGTGGTGGTCAAATGCGTTTTCCTTTGAGCAAACGTTCGTAAACGGGGGCATAGTTGGCGACCGAACGGTCCCAGTTGCGTTCCCCGGCGACAAAGGCGCGGGCGCGGGCGCGGCGTTCGGGCCAATCGGCGCGCGCGGCGAACAGGTCCGAGACTGCCTGCGCGAGTGCATCGGGGCTGTCAGGCTCGAAGAGCGTGCCAGTCTCGCCGTCGGCGATCAGTTCGCGATGGCCGCCGACGTCGCTCGCGGCCACCAGCTTGCCCTGCGCCATCGCTTCCAACGGCTTCAGCGGCGTCACCAGCTCGGTCAGCCGCATCGCCTTGCGTGGATAGACGAGCACATCGACCAGCCCGTAATAGCGATCGACCTCGGCCTGCGGCACGCGGCCGATGAAATGGATGCGGTCGGCGGCGCTGGACGCGGCGGCGGCGGCTTTGAGCGAGGCTTCCATCGGCCCCCCTCCTACCATCAACAGGTGCAGCTTCGGACGGAGTGCGACGAGCCGTGGCATTGCCGCGACCAGATCGTCCAGACCCTCGTAATCATAGTAGGATCCGATAAACCCGATGACCTCGGCGTGCGTAACCCCCAGCGTTTGGGCGAGCGCCTCGTCGCGCGGTCCGGGGTGGCCGAACTGTTCGATATCGACCGCGTTGGGGATCTGGAACAGCTTTGCGGGGGGAATGCCGCGACTGCGCAGGTCCGCGAGCAGCCCGTCGCAGATCGCGCCCACCGCGTCCGCGCGCCGGCACACCCGCGTCTCGAGCATCCTGGTGGCGCGGTAGCGGGGCGATCCCTCGCTGCCGGTGCCGTTACCCACCGCTGCATCCTCCCAGAAAGCACGAATTTCATACACCATTGGCAGCCCGCGCCGTTTCGCCACGCGCTGTGCCGCCATTGCGGTCAAAAGCGGCGAGTGGGCATGAAGGATGTCGGGTTTGGTCTCCTCCACGAGCGCGTCGAGGCGCTTTTCGGTCGCGGCGATCTCGGCAATCTCGCGCAGGATCGGGGGCCGTTTGGGCGGCGCCGGCGTGCGGTGGAACTCCAGCCCGTCGGCGGTCTCGGGATCGGGACCCGCCATCGTGTGTCGCGGCGAAGTGAGGTGCACGGTCTCCCACCCGCGTCGCCGCGAGCCCAGCATCAGCGCGCGGCTGCGGAAGCTGTAGCCCGAATGCAACGGGAGCGAGTGATCGAAGACGTGCAGGATGCGCATCGTTTATCGTCCTACGCGCGGTGCGCGCGCCGCGCGACCCGTCATGCGCGCGCGTCCGGCGGCGCAGCTACGGCGTCGCGTCGCGCGCGCAGGTCCGCCACACAGCGATCGGCGGTGTGCCCGTCCCACCGGTCGGGGCGGCGACCGCTGCCGGGCGGCTGCGCCAGCGCATCGTCGAGCGCGGCGAGCGCGGTCTCCAGCGTGACCAGCCGGTTGGTGCCCTCGCTGATCGTGATCGGCCGCTCGGTATTCTCGCGCAGCGTCAGGCACGGGATGCCGAGGAAGGTGGTTTCCTCCTGGATGCCGCCGCTGTCGGTCAGCACCGCGCGGCACTCGGCGAGCAGGCCCATGAAGCGATTATACGGCTGCGGTTCGACGATCTTGACGCCCGCCGCCGCGAGCCGGGGCATGTGCCCCGCTGCTTCCAGTCGGGGCCGCGTGCGCGGGTGTGCGGGGAAGACCAGCGGCAGGCGCGTGGCGGCGGCGACGAGCAGATCGACGAGCCGCGCGAGCTGGTCCGCATCGTCGACGTTGGACGGGCGGTGCAGCGTGACAATGCCATAGTAGCCGGGCGTCAGCCCCAGCGACTGCGGGGCACGCTCGCCCGCGATGCGCGGCTGCGCGGCGACGAGGCTGTCGATCATGATGTTGCCCACGCGCGTGATACGGCTGGCGGGGATGCCCTCGGCGAGCAGGTTGGCGTCGCCATCGGGCGACGGCGTCCACAGCACGTCGGCGAGCACGTCGGTCACCAGCCGGTTGATCTCCTCGGGCATGCGCCGGTCACGCGAGCGGAGGCCCGCCTCCAGATGCACGGTACGGATGCCGAGCTTGGCCCCCACCATCGCGCACGCGGCGGTGGGGTTCACATCGCCGACCACGATCAGCCAGTCGGGCCGATCCGCCAGCGCGATCGCCTCGTAGCCGATCATCACGCTGCCGGTCTGCTGCGCGTGGCTGCCGGAGCCAACGCCCAGATGATGATCGGGTTTGGGCATCCCCAGATCGCGAAAGAAATCGTCCGACATGTTCGCATCGTAATGCTGACCGGTGTGGATCAGCACGGGGGTGAAGTCGGGTGCCGCGTCGAGCGCACGCCACAGCGGGGCGACCTTCATGAAATTGGGCCGCGCCGCCGCGATCAGATGCACTCGTTCCATGCGTGGAAACCCCCGGTCGCTGCCCGGCGGGCGTGTAGCTGCGCCAAATAGGACTGGCAACCGCGCCGCCGGGCTTTGCCCGCGTGGCCCGGCTCTGCTAGGCGTCCGCGCACGCCCATCCGCGCGGGTTCGCCATGCTCGATAATCTGACCTTGCTCTTCGTTCACGGCGCGCTCGCGATCCTCGTGCTGCGTTTGATCCGGACGCCCGATCCGGACGACCTCGACAAGCCGCGCGTCGATCCGACCGAGCGCTTCCGCCGCCGCCGTCCGGGCGTGGACGGTTAGGCGAGGCCGCGTTGCGCGATATTTTCATCTTCTTCTGCCTGTTCGGCCTCGCGGGCGCGGCGCTGTGGCGACCGTGGCTGATGACGTTCGCCTATCTGTACACCGATCTCGTCCAGCCGCAGCGGCTGAGCTATTATCTCTTTCAGGGCGTGCCGCTCAGCCTCATCATCGCCATCGCCTCGGTGCTGCTGTTCCTCGCGGACCGCAAGAAGAACCTGCGCTTCAATGTGGTGCAGGTGTTGATGGCGCTTTTCGTCATGTGGTTCACATTCACGTCCACGCGCGCACTGATCCAGGATTCGCAGGTCTGGTTCAAATGGGATTCGGCGTGGAAGGCGGTGGTGTTCGGCGGCTTGTTCCTCCCCCTCGTCCTCTCCACGCGGCGTCGGCTCGAAGCCGCGGTCGTGTTGACCGTGCTGTGCGTCGGGCTGGTCACCGTCAGCGGCGCGATGAAGACGCTCGCGGGCGGTGGCGGCTACGGCGAGCTGCGGATGATCGTGGAAATCAACAAGGGGCTCTACGAATCGAGCACGATCAGCACCGTGGGCGTGGCCATCGTGCCGCTGATCTTGTATCTCTACAAGCATAGCCCGCTCGTGGGGCAGAACATCTGGACGAGAACGGCGATGATAGGCCTGTGCGCGTCCTCCATCCTGATCGTCATCGGCACCGAAGCGCGCACGGGACTGGTCTGCATCGCCGCACTTACGGCGATGTACTTCGTGCGCTCCAAACGCAAGCTGCTTTTCGCGCTGGTGGGGAGCGTGGTGCTGGTAGCCTCCGTCCCGCTGCTGCCCAGCAGCTTCGTGGACCGCATGCTAACCATCCTGCATCCGAGCGAGGAGGTCTCGGCGGCAACCCGCACGACGGTCTGGAGCTGGGCGCTGAATTTCGTGAAAGAGCACCCGTTTGGCGGTGGCTTCCGCGTCAACCGACTGACCCAATTTTCAGTGACCG
>JBBQJX010000049.1:0-8929 GCA_038326295.1 Sphingomonadales bacterium | reverse complement strand
AGTGCTCCAATCTTCCACGCATAGATAAGGCCGATGGCAAGCTCGAACAGGAACTCCATCATGGTTGCCCACCCCATGAGGCCGGTCTGTCGCAGCGAGACCGACCAGGGGAAAAGGAACGAGACTTCCAGATCGAACACGATGAACAGGATGGCGACGAGATAGAAGCGCACGTCGAACTGGCGGCGTGCAGATTCGAAGGCGGGGAAGCCGCATTCATATTCGCTGAGTTTGTCGGGATAGGGGTTCGACGTACCGGTGAGAGTGGAAACGAGCACGGGCAAGCCGATGAACACGCCCGAGAGCAGGAGTGCGATGCCAAGAAAGATCAGGATCGGCAGATAGCCTGCGGCGATATCGGGCATGGGCGGACCTTGGGGCGGGTTTGCTGCGGCTGCGTCTAGGCCTGGGGCAGGCGACGGGCAAGCGCACGGGTGGACGCGGGCGGGGGGACGGCTAGAAAGGCGGCCATGTTCAGTCTCGAAGGTCAGACCGCGCTGGTGACGGGCGCAACCGGGGGGATCGGTGGTGCGATATCGCGCCTGCTGGCGGGGCAGGGGGCGCGCGTGGCGGTCTCGGGCAATGCGGGGCCGAGACTCGATGCGATCGCGGCCGAACTGGGTGCGCCCGCATTGCCCTGCGATCTATGCGATGCTGCCGCAACGGACGCCCTTGTTGGGCGCGCCGTGGACGCTGTCGGTGCATGCTCGATCCTCGTGCACAATGCTGGGGTTACGCGCGATAACCTCGCAATGCGCATGAAGGACGAGGAGTTCGCCATCGTGATGCGGGTGAACGCCGAAGCCGGTTTCCGGCTCGCGCGCGCGGCGCTGCGGCCGATGATGAAGGCGCGTCACGGCCGGATCGTGTTCATCACAAGCGTAGTCGGCCATACCGGCAACGCGGGCCAGGCGAACTACGCGGCGAGCAAGGGCGCGCTGACCGCGATGGCGAAGGCCCTCGCGACCGAGGTCGCGACGCGCGGGGTGACGGTCAATTGCGTGGCGCCGGGTTTCATCGCCTCACCGATGACGGCCGGGCTGGGCGAGGCACAGCAAGCCGCGCTGCTGGCGCGTATCCCTGCGGCGCGGCTAGGAACGGGCGAGGATGTGGCGGCGGCCGTAGCATATCTGGCGAGCGTGGAGGCAGCATATGTAACGGGGCAGACGCTGCATGTGAATGGCGGGATGGCAATGCTATAGGGTGGAGGCAGACCAGTCTTCGAGCTTTAGCTCGGGAATTTCCGCAAAATCGGGATGGTTGTTTGTGACAAGCGTTGCCCCGATGCTGATCGCATGCGACGCAATCATCCGATCCGTTGCGGCCTTTCGGCTGTAGCCCAATCGCTGAACGAGCAATCCGTAAGGTGATGAAGCGTCCAGATCATAGGGAAGGACCGGTATTGTTCGCGCAAATGCGGCAATGTCCTCGATCACGTCTGCCCGACCACCAATTCCCTGCATCAGCTCGCTGTGGACCAAAGCCGAGGTTACGATTTGAGCCAGATGCAATCGCATATGTTCGACCACAATAGGATTACGCCGGATCGCGTAAATCGCGATATTGGTGTCGATCAGGAAAATGCGTGTCATGTCAGAATTCTGTGACAGCCAAACGGATTGAGCAAATCATCAAATCGATCGCACCGGATGTTTCAGTCGAATTCCCACGGGTTGGCTCGTGCCTCACGCCTGATCAGCGCGTCGTCGGTGATCCGAGACGCAGGGCGCGTATTGAGCCATGCGAAGAACTCATCAACCGTCATTGTCGGCTTCGGCCAGCGATCTTCACGCGCTCCAGCCGCCTTCACCGGCCGGATCACGCGCTCGTTGCCGCGCACGACGACTTCCAGTTCCTGATTGGGATCGGGGTAGGCGGCGACGCCTGGCAGGCGGACCGACAAGCTGTTGCCCGATCGATGCTGGCGGGTGCGGAGTGCGATCTCGTGCATGGCACCGATCATGGCTTGCGTGATGACGGGCGTCAACACGCGGCAACACTTGCAACACCGCGCCCTCGCGTCTAACCCCAAGCGCTAATCCCAACGCCACAGGACCACACCCATGAGCGACACCGCCGAGCGCGTGAAGAAAATCGTAGTCGAACATCTCGGCGTCGAGCCCGAGAAGGTGACCGAGGATGCGAACTTCATCGACGATCTGGGCGCGGACAGCCTCGATACGGTCGAGTTGGTGATGGCGTTCGAGGAAGAGTTCGGCGTGGAAATCCCCGACGATGCAGCCGAGAAGATCACGACGGTCAAGGACGCGATCGCGTTCATCGACGAGCACCACAAGCCCGCCTGAGCCATATCGATGCGCCGTGTCGTCGTCACCGGCCTCGGGCTGGTCACCCCGCTTGCCTGCGATGTGGAAACCACATGGGCAAAGCTGATCGCGGGCGAGAGCGGCATCGGCCCGATCACAAAGTTCGATGCGAGCGATTATGTCTGCCGCATCGCGGGCGAGGCGCGAACGTTCGATCCGACGCGCCGCGTCGACCACAAGACCGCGCGGCAGGTGGACGATTTCATCATCTTCGGCATCGATGCGGCGGGCCAGGCGCTTGAGGATGCAGGACTGACCGACATGCCCGAGGCGGACCGGCTGCGCGCGGGAACGCTGATCGGATCGGGCATCGGCGGGCTGCCCGGGATCGAGCGCGAGGCCATCGTACTGCACGAGAAGGGACCGCGCCGGGTCTCGCCGCATTTCGTTCACGGGCGGCTGATCAACCTCATTTCGGGGCAGGTAGGGATCAAATACGGGCTGATGGGCCCCAACCATGCGGTCGTCACCGCCTGCTCCACCGGCGCACACGCGATCGGCGATGCGGCGCGCCTGATCATGCTCGACGATGCGGACGTGATGGTCGCGGGCGGTTCGGAGGCCACCATCTGCCCGCTCGGCGTCGCCGGGTTCAGCCAGGCAAAGGCGCTTTCCACCCATTTCAACGACGCGCCGACGCGCGCGAGCCGCCCATGGGACCGCGACCGCGACGGTTTCGTTATGGGCGAGGGCGCGGGGATGGTGGTGCTCGAGGAATATGAGCGCGCGAAGGCGCGGGGCGCCAAGATTTACGGCGAAGTGGTTGGCTACGGCCTGACCGGCGACGCCTATCACGTGACCGCGCCGCATCCCGAAGGCCGCGGCGCGTATCGCTCGATGGAAATGGCGCTCAAGCGCGCGGGGCTGGACCCGTCCGACATCGATTATATCAACGCGCACGGCACTTCGACGCCAATGGGCGATGAGCTGGAACTGGGAGCGGTCAAGCGGCTGTTCGGCAACGCGATCGCGACCGTATCGATGAGCAGCACAAAGTCCGCGATCGGGCATCTGCTGGGCGGCGCGGGGGCGGTGGAAAGCATCTTCTGCCTGCTCGCGATGCGCGACGGGGTGGTGCCGCCCACCCTCAATCTCGATAATCCGGTGGACGCCGCGATGGGTGTGGACCTGGTCCCTCATGTGGCCAAGCGACGGAGCGTGAAGGCGGTATTGAATAACTCGTTCGGCTTCGGGGGCACGAACGCGACGGTGGTGTTTCAGGCGGTTTGATGCGCCAAGTGGCAATTGGTAGCAAGGCGGAGTGAAAGCCGCGCGACGTCTCTTACTCCTGTTACTAGCGGCTCCAGTGATTTTATGGGCCTACTTGGATCTGGTGTCGCCGTGGTACGGGCCGATCACAACGCGCTCGTCCGCCACCATTGACGTCGTGATTCCTCGCGGAAGCACGCTACGCGTTGCCGCTGAGCGGTTGGCGCGCGCGCATGCGATCCCTTCCGCACGGCATTTCCTGATCCTTGCGCGCCTGCTCGGTTCCGACGCGCCGATAAAAGCAGGTGAGTATCGATTGGGGGATGATGGCTGGGCCGAGCATTTGCGCAAGATGCAACGCGGCCTTGTGTTCCAGCACCAGATCACCATTCCCGAAGGGCTGCCCAGCGTGCTCGTGACCGAGCGCCTGGCCACCGAGCCGCTTCTGACCGGACCCGTGCTCACCCCGCCCGAAGGGCACGTGCTGCCCGATACCTATGCATTCCAGCGTGGCGAGCCGCGCGCGGCCGTGCTGGCGCGGATGACGGTGGCGATGGACCGGACGCTGGCAAAGCTATGGAAAGCCCGTGCTCCGACTACTCCCGTACGCACGCCCCAAGAGGCGCTGGCGCTCGCGTCCATCGTGGAGAAGGAGACCGCGCTGCCGGCGGAAAGGCGTCTGGTGGCGGGTGTTTACGCAAACCGGCTGCGGATTGGCATGAAGCTCGACGCGGATCCGACCGTCTGGTATCCAATCACGCGCGGGCGGCCGCTGGGGCGGCCGATCCGGCGCTCCGATCTGCAGGCGGATACGGGGTACAACACGTACCTGAAACCCGGCCTGCCAAAGGGGCCGATCGCGAATCCGGGACGGCTGAGCCTTGCGGCCGCCCTCGATCCCGCGTCCACGCCTGCTTTGTATTTTGTAGCGAACGGGAAAGGCGGCCATGTGTTCGCCGCGACACTGGAGGAGCATGAGCGCAACGTGGCGCGCTGGCGGACGCTGGAGCGCTAGGCGGCGCGGCGCAGTTCCTCCCCGCCGGCGGCCAGCTTGAGTTCTGTTTCGAGCGCTGCGAGGGCGGCGTCCCCCGTGAGTTTTCGTCCGTGCGTGTCGGTCAGGTAGAATACGTCCACCGCGCGCTCGCCGTAGGTCGCGATGTGTGCGGAGCGGATGACGGCGCCCGCGCGGAATATCGCATCAGCGAGCGCGTGGACGAGGCCGGGGCGATCGAGCGCGTTGACCTCGCAAATGGTGAAACGGTTCGACGCGCGGGTATTGAAGTAGACCGCAGCCTGGCGACGGAACGCCTCGGCGCGGGCGCGGGCGGGGGGACGGGCGTTCAGCGTCGGGGCGACGGGTTCATTTCGGCCGACGACGCGGCGCAGCGTTTCTTCCAGCCGCGCGAGCTGGCGGGGCTCGGCGAAAGGTTTGCCCATCGGATCGGTAACGGTGAAATTATCGACCGCGCGGCCGTCGCGCGTAGTGTGGATGCGTGCGTCCGCGATACTCGCTCCAGCCATCGCTACCGCGCCTGCGGCGCGGCCGAAGAGGCCGGGCGCATCGGCGGCATAGAGACTGACCTGGGTGACGCCCCCGGCCGGATCGGCGGTCGTGGAGACACCGAATGCCTCGGCGCGCGCGTCGACCGCCGCGATCAGGCGAGCGTTGGCTTCCAGTGTATCGGCGGTCTCAGCGATCCAGTACGCATCGTCGAAGCGCGCTGCGTGCATGGCAAAGCGCGCGGGGTTCCGGCCGAGTGCGGTTTGCAGCCGCGCATGGCGGTCGCTCACCTCAGCCCCGCGCCCGCGATCCTTGTGGCCGAGTTTCAGCCGCTCGGCTGCGCCCTCATAGAGTTCGCGCAGTAACTGGCCTTTCCACGGCGTCCACACGCCCGGGCCGACCGCGCCGATATCGACCGTGGTGAGCACGGTCAACAGCCGCAGCCGCTCGGGACTGCCGACCGCCAGGGCGAATTCGGACAGCGTGGCAGGATCGGACAAGTCACGGCGGAACGCCGTGTCGCTCATGATCAGGTGCCAGCGCACGAGCCACGCGACGGTCTCGGTCTCCTCGGCGCCAAGGCCCAGGCGCGGGCAGAGGCGGTCCGCGATTTCGGCACCGAGCACGCTGTGATCGCCGCCGCGCCCTTTGGCGATATCGTGCAGCAGCACCGCGACGCGCAGTGCCCGCCGGGCCGACAGTTCGGTCGAGAGCGTGCTGGCAAGAGGATACTCGGACGCGAGCGCGCCGCGTTCAATCCGCGCGAGCAGGCCGATGGCGCGGATCGTGTGCTCGTCCACCGTGTACCAATGGTACATGTTGAACTGGCTCAGTGCCACCACGCGGCCGAAATCCGGGACGAAGCGGCCGAAGATGCCCGCCTCGCTCATCGCGCGCAGCATCGTCTCGGGATCGCGAGGGCTCGCGAGCACATCGAGGAAGAGCGCGTTGGCAATCGGATCGCGACGCACGCGATCGTCGATCAGGCGCGCGTCGCGGCGCGCCTGTCGCAGTGCGGCGGGATCGATCTCGAGCGCGTGAACGTCCCCGAGACGGAGCAGCGCAATAAGGCGGACGGGATCGTCCGCGAAGAAGCTGTCCGATGGCGTGCCGATCCGGCCGTGCTTCAAGGTGAAGCCATCGAGGTGGCGCGGGCGGCGCGTGATGCGCGGGATCCATGAGCGGTTGCCGAAGCTCGTCTCGAGTTCGGCGAGGAACACGCCCGTCAACGCGCCCACATGGCGCGCGTGGAGGTAATAGTGGCGCATGAAGCGCTCGACGTCGGACGATCCCGCGCGCGTCGCATATTTAAGGCGGCGTGCGATTTCGCTCTGCACGTCGAAGGTCAGCCGGTCTTCGGCGCGGCCGGAGACGTCGTGCAACTGACAGCGTACCGCCCAGAAAAAATCTTCTGCGCGCTCGAATTCTTGAAGCTCGCACCGCGTCAGCAGGCCCACGCCGACCAGGTCGGCAATAGCGCGCACGCGGTGGACATATTTGCCGATCCACCACAGCGTGTGCAGGTCGCGCAGGCCTCCCTTGCCTTCCTTGAGGTTGGGCTCGACCAGATAGCGGCTGTCTCCCATCCGCGTGTGGCGCGCGCTGCGTTCGGCGAGCTTTTCACGCACGAAGGTCGCGGCCGATCCGGCGACGACCTCCTTGCGGAAGCGCTCGCAGGCGATGTCGCCGAGCGCGGCGTCTCCAGTGACGCGGCGCGCGTCGAGCATCGCGGTGCGGATCGTGAGATCGGCCTTCGCCTGCCGGACCACCTCGTCGGGCGTGCGCGTGGCGTGGCCAACCTTGAAGCCCAGATCCCACAGCGCGTGCAGCATGGCGGCGATGATGGCTTGCGCGTGCGCGCCCTGTTTGGCTTCGGTAACGAACAGTAGATCGATGTCGGAGAAGGGCGCGAGTTCGCCGCGCCCATAGCCGCCGACCGCCATCACCGCGAGCTGTTCGCCGCCGACAGGACCGGCGGAATGCGCGTACAGGCGCTGGACGAGCAGATCGGTCGCGCGTGCGAGCTCGGCGGCGTGTGCGCGTCCGCGCCCGGGACGTGCGGCCCGACTCGCCTTCAGCCACTCACGCGCATCCGTCCAGACAGGTTTGACGCGCGTGCCCGCGCTGGCACCGAGCGCATCGGCGAGCGCGGCATCGATGCGCGAGAGCGTGGTATCGGCCATGGATAGAGTCTAGCGCTTTGCCTGCGGGGTCCGCCACCCTCAGCTGCGACGCAGCAGCACCGAGCGGTTGTTCGCGGGCATCGGCAGCACCGCCTCAAGTCGGAACCCGCGCGCCCGCGCCTCGGCGGCGACGGTCTCGATGTCGCGCACTCCCCACGCAGGATCGCGCGCGCGCAGTTCGCGGTCGAAGGCGGCGTTCGAACTGCTCGTATGCAGACCGGCTTCGGCGAAGGGGCCGTAAAGGTACAGAAGCCCGCCTTCGGCAAGCAGGGTGGCCGCCCCCTCGATC
Organism: Sphingomonadales bacterium; assembly: GCA_038326295.1. Classification (GTDB taxonomy): domain Bacteria; phylum Pseudomonadota; class Alphaproteobacteria; order Sphingomonadales; family Sphingomonadaceae; genus JAVVHE01. Next base: position 1,420 of record JBBQJX010000049.1, on the reverse strand, counting down.
AGGCCGAGTGTCGCTTGCCACGGTGCGATGTGGATCATGTTGATCGCTAGGACCGCGTCCGCGCGCGCCACGCCCCATTTGGCTTCGGTCACGTCGATCGCGAGCGGGGGGCGGACGTTGATCAGGCCGTGCGTCCAGGCGCGAATCGAGGCGTGCATCGCGAACATCGGATCGCTCGGCTGGAAGCGCAGGCGCGGCAACACGGCGGCGAGGTGCGCGACATGCTGGCCGGTACCGCTCGCGACCTCGAGCACAAGCCCGGTTGCGGGCAGCGCCGGGCGCAGCACATCCCGTATCGGCCCCTTGTTGCGCTCCGCCGCCTCGGACGACCGACAGTCCATGGCGTCGCTCACGGTGCCGCCCTATCTCGCCCAGGCCAATCCGGGAGTTCGCCCATGAAGTATCTCCACACGATGGTCCGCGTGACCGATCTGAATGCGTCGATCGCCTTCTACACCCTGCTCGGCCTCAAGGAAGTCCGCCGCATGGAGAATGAGAAGGGGCGCTTCACGCTCGTCTTCCTTGCCGCTTCCGACGATGCCGGGCGCTCGGCCGCCGAGCGCGCGCCCGAGGTTGAGCTGACTTACAATTGGGACCCGTCGGCGTATTCCGGCGGGCGCAATTTCGGGCATCTTGCCTATGCGGTCGACGATATCTACGCCGATTGCGGTCGGCTGGCGGCGGGCGGCGTGACCATCGCGCGCCCTCCCAGGGATGGCCGAATGGCGTTCGTGCGCTCGCCCGACGGGATTTCGGTCGAACTGCTGCAGAAGGGCGCGGCGCTGGCGGTGGCTGAGCCGTGGGCCTCGATGCCCAATACGGGCGAGTGGTAGTGGAGGTCGTCCTCGTGCCCGCGTTCGCGGACAATTACATCTTCCTTGCCCACGATGCGGGCACGGGCGAGACGATGGTGATCGATCCGGGCGAGGCAGGACCGGTGCTGGCCGAGGCCCGGCAGCGGGGATGGCACATCGGCCAAGTGCTGAACACACACTGGCACAGCGATCACACCGGCGGCAACGCGGCGATCGTGGCGGCAACGGGGGCGGTCGTAACGGGGCCGGCGGGCGAGGCGCACAAGATCGCCGGACTGGACCGGACGGTGGGGGAGGGGGACCGCGTGCGCTTCGGTGGCGCGGAGGGCGTAGTGGTCGCGGTGCCGGGGCACACCGTGGGGCACATCGCGTTCCATTTCGCCGAAGCGCGCGTGGCATTTGTGGGCGATACGCTATTCGCGCTCGGTTGCGGACGGTTGTTCGAAGGGACGGCGGCGCAGATGTTCGCCAGCCTTGGCAAGTTGATGGCGCTGCCGGATGACACGGATGTGTATTGCGCGCACGAATATACAGCGGCGAACCTGGCATTTGCGCGCACCGTGGAGCCTGGCAACGAGGCACTGGCGGTGCGTGGCGCGCAGATC
>JBBQJX010000048.1:0-8988 GCA_038326295.1 Sphingomonadales bacterium | reverse complement strand
CGATAGTGATTTCTATCTTCACCTGGGCCGTCTGTCACCCGAATATAGCTTGGCGGACCGAAAGGCGTGGGACAACAGCAGCGACTTCACAATGAAGGTGATGTGGCCAAAGCTTGCTACGCTATCCTATGACAATGTCCGAACGCTCGATGTGCCCGTGTTTCTTTTTCTCGGGCGCCACGACACGACGACTCCGCCTGAAATTGTATCGGCTTGGCTCCGGCGTTTGAAAGCACCGACGAAAACCGTCATCTGGTTCGATAACAGCGCCCATTTGCCAATGATCGAGGAGCCGGGGCGAATGATGGAGATGTTGCGAACGCACGTCCGCCCCCTCGCTGGCAAAGAAGGGTTATTCGACCGACGATCCGATGGCTCGGGAAAACGAAGACCAGCAACGCCATCGAGGACAGGGATTTTGCCTTCGCCGCAATGATCGCTGAAACGAACGCTGGCTTTACGCATGGCGATCATCGGTATCTTGTGTCCGCGACCGGCTCAAAAGCTCAATTGAGAAGCGCTGGCTGGTCTGGTGTGCGTGAACCCTGCTCGCCCCATCGCCATCTGGCCCTCTCCCGCAAGCGGGAGCGGGAACGAGGCGCGACGGCCGGGTTGCGCGGGAAGACCATGCGCGGCATTCGCGGGCGCTCGACGAACAAGGGAGAGGCCATGCGCAAACTGATCGCCGGCAACTGGAAGATGCATGGGCTGCGCACGGACCGGGGCGAGCTCGATGCGATGCTGGCGGGCTTGCCCGATGGCGTGGATGTGGGGGTGTTTCCGCCGCTCACCCTGCTGGCCGAATTCGCCGTGCGCGCAGGCACGCGGATGATCGTGGGCGCACAGGATGTCGCGCCGGGTATGTTCGGCGCACATACCGGCGAGGTTTCCGCCACGATGCTGGCGGACGCGGGCGCGCGCGCGGTGATTGTGGGCCATTCGGAGCGGCGCGCTTACCAGGGCGAGACCGACCTCATAGTGCGCGCGAAGGCCGAGGCTGCGCGCGAGCAGGGCTTGCTCGCGATCGTGTGCGTGGGCGAAACCGAGGCGGAGCGCGACGCGGGGAATGCGGTTGCCACCGTGGTCGCCCAACTTGCCGGATCGCTGCCACGCGGTGGCGGGGTGGCATATGCGGTGGCGTATGAACCCGTTTGGGCAGTGGGAAGCGGGCGCACGCCCGACCCGGATCAGATCTGCGAGATGCACGCCGCGATCCGCGCGATCGTCGGCGGTGCCACGCGCATCCTGTACGGCGGATCGGTGAAGCCCCCGAACGCGGCCGACATCCTCGCGGTGCCCAACGTCGATGGCGCGCTCGTGGGTGGGGCGAGCCTGAAAGCGGCGGAGTTTCTAACGATTGCGGCGGCCGGATCGCGCGCCTGAGCGTTGGCTCGCATGCATCTGTTCGAACTCGCGCTCGCGGTGATGCTGGGCGCGGTGCTGCTCGCCGCTTTCGCGCGCCGGATCGGCGCGCCCTATCCCGCGCTGCTGGCACTGGGCGGCGCGGCGCTCGCGTTCGTGCCGGGCGCGCCCAAAATTTCGCTGCCGCCCGAGCTGATCCTGGCGGTGTTCGTGGCACCGGTTCTGCTGGAGGCCGCGTACACGTCCTCGCTGCGCGATCTGCAGGACAATTGGCGACCCGTGTCCACACTCGTATTCGTGGCGGTGGCGATCACTACCGCCGCAGTGGCTTGGGTGGCGCATACGCTGGTGACCAATCTGCCCTGGCCGGCCGCCATCGCGCTCGGCGCGATCGTGGCACCGCCCGATGCGGCGGCGGCGACGGCGGTGCTGCGCGCGCTCAAACCCCCGCACCGCGTGATGACGATCCTCGAGGGCGAGAGCCTGTTCAACGATGCGTCCGCGCTGCTGATCTACCGTTTCGCAGTGGCGGCGGCGGTCACGGGCAGCTTTGCGCTGGAGCGGGCGATCCCATCCTTCGTGGCGGTGGTGGCGGGGAGCGTGGCTGCGGGCTGGCTGCTGGCGCGCGTGTATCTGCGCACGCTGGGGCGCATCGGCGACGTGGCGAGCACGGTGGTGGTGCAGTTCATCGCCGCGTTCGGCGTGTGGCTGCTGGCGGACCGCGTGGGGCTATCGGGCGTGGTGACGATCGTCGTGTTTGCGATCACGCTGGCGCGGCACAACCCGACGCTGCTCGAGGCGCGTCACCGTCTGTCATCCGCATCGGTCTGGGAGACGGCGGTGTTTGTGCTGAACGCGGCCGCGTTCACGCTGATCGGCTTGCAGATCCGCCCGCTCCTCGACAATTTCACGCGCGATCAGCGGCACGATTATCTGATCGTGGCGGCGGCCGTGGTGGGGACGGTGATTTTGGTGCGGATCGCGTGGATCACGCTCTACAACCGCGTGCAGGCGTTCAAGAACCGCAAATGGGGGATGAAGCTGGCGCGCGAGGGGATGACGCCGCCGACCGCGAGGACAGGCGCGCTGATCGCGTGGTGCGGGATGCGCGGTATCGTGACGGTTGCCGCCGCGCTGGCGTTGCCCGGGAGTTTCCCCAAGCGCGATCTGATCGTGCTGGTGGCATTCGCGGTCGCGCTCTCGACACTGATCGTGCAGGGGCTGACGCTGCGGCCGTTCATCCGCTGGCTGCGACTGCCGCCCGACGACATGGTGGCCGTGGAACTGGGCCGCGCGCGTGCCGAGGGACTGAAGGCGGCGCTGGGGACCTTCGAAAACGAGACCAGCACGGCGGCGCGGCTGCTGCGGCGCGAATATCGCGAGGCGCTGGGCCTGACCGAGGCGGCCGACGGCGACCGGCCCGACACCGAGGTCAACGCGCTGCGGCGGCGCGCGACGGCCGCGAGCCGCGCGCGCATCCTCGAACTGCGCGACGCACGCGAGATCGGCGACGACGCGTTCCGGCGGCTGCAGGAGGAATACGACCTGATCGAACTGGCTGCGCGCGATCCCGAGGAGGAACTCGAGCCCGGGCAAGGGCCCGGGGGCATCGTGGAGGCCGACAGCGCGGCGGCGGCCTGAGCGAAGGCTCAGCCGAGCAGGCGGGGCAGTGCGATAGCGGAGACCAGAATGGCGGCGAGCGTGGGCACCGCGAGGCGGTGGCCGACGTTGATTGTCCATCCGAACGCGCGTCGGCGCTTGGGGACAACAAGGCGCGGATCGGACTTGCACGAATAGATGCCGAAGGCGGACCAGTTGGCGGGATCGGACTGGCGAGGATCGGGGGTGGGCATCGATAGAGACCTTGGAAACCGTAGCGTGACGGGCCCTTACACCACCGCCCCGCTCGCGGCCAGAACCGCCAACGTCACCAGGTCGCCCGCGCTCGCGGTCATCGGCGCGATCTGGACCGGGGCGGCCATGCCCACCAGCAGCGGGCCGATGACGCGGCCGCCGCCCAACTCCTTGAGCAGCTTGGCGGAGATGTTCGCGGCGTGCAGGCCGGGCATGATGAGCACGTTGGCGGGACCGGTCAGGCGGCTGAACGGATAGCGGCGCGCCATTTCGGAGGAGAGCGCGACTTCGGGCGACATCTCGCCTTCGTACTCGAAGCCCGCGCGGCGCTCGTCGAGGATGGCAACGGCCTCGCGCAGGACGTCGGTGATCGAGCCGGGGGGATCGCCGAAATTGGAGTAGCTCAGGAACGCGACGCGCGGCTCCTGCCCCATGCGCCGCGCGACCGCTGCGGTGCCCTCGGCAAAGCGCGCGAGCATCGCGGCGGTCGGGCGTTCGTGGACGGCGGTGTCCGCGATGAACACTGTCTGCCCGCGCCCGATGACGATGTGGATGCCGAACGGCTCGGACCCGGGTGCACGGTCGATCGCAAGGCCGAGCTGGGTGAGGCAGCTCGAGAAACTGCGCGTGATCCCGGTGACCACGACGTCCCCCATCCCCATCGCGAGCAGCGAGGCGGCGAAGATATTGCGATCATTGTTCACCAGCCGCAGGCAATCGCGCTGCAGATAGCCGTGCCGCTGAAGGCGGGCATACAGCCGCGCGGTCATCTCGGGGACATGGGGCGAGGTGCGGCTGTTGTGGATCTCGAAGCGGTTCACGTCCTCGAAGCCCATATGTTCAAGGCTGGTGCGCACTGCGGCGTCGCGGCCCACAAGCAGCGCGCGGCCATAGCCTGCGTCCTCGTAGGCGATCGCGGCGCGCAGCACGGTCTCCTCCTCGGCCTCGGCGAAAATCGCACGCTTGGGTGCGCCTTGTGCGAGGCTGAAGCTGTGGCTGAGGAAGCTGGTCGACGGATCGAGCCGCGCGCGCAGATCGCGCGCATAGGCACGCTCGTCGATGATCGGCCGCCTCGCGACGCCGGACTTCATGGCGGCGCGCGCGACCGCCATGGGCACCGCCACGATCAGGCGCGGATCGAAGGGGGCGGGGATGATGTATTCAGGGCCGAAGATCGGCTGGCGGCCGTAGGCGGCGGCCACTTCGTCGGGCACGGTCTGGCGCGCGAGTTCCGCCAAAGCATGCGCGGCGGCGAGCTTCATTTCCTCGTTGATCGTGGTGGCGCGCACGTCGAGCGCGCCGCGAAAGATGTATGGAAAGCCCAGCACATTGTTGACCTGGTTGGGGTAATCGCTCCGGCCGGTCGCGATGATCGCGTCCTGCCGCACCGATCGCACCGCCTCGGGCGTGATCTCGGGATCGGGGTTGGCCATCGCGAAGATGATCGGCCGGGGGGCCATGCTCGCGACCATGGCAGGGGTGACCGATCCCGCGACGCTCAGCCCATAGAGCACGTCCGCCCCCACCAGCGCGTCCGCCAGCGTGCGCGCGTCCGTTGGCGCCGCGTGCGCGGTCTTCCACTGGTTCATGCCCTCGGTGCGGCCCTGGTAGATAACGCCCTTGCTGTCGACGAGGATCACCTGATCGCTCGGCACGCCCATGGCTTTGGCGAGTTCGATGCAACTGATCGCGGCCGCGCCCGCGCCGTTGACCACGAGCCGGACGTCGGCCGGCGTGCGGCCGGTTAGGTGCATCGCGTTGATGAGGCCGGCGGCGCTGATGATCGCGGTTCCGTGCTGATCGTCGTGGAAGACCGGGATGTTCATCCGCTCGCGCAGGTTGCTCTCGATCATGAAGCATTCGGGGGCCTTGATGTCCTCGAGGTTCACCCCGCCGAAGCTCGGCTCCATCAGCGCGACCGCGTCGCAGAACCGGTCCACGTCTTCGGTGGCCAGCTCGATATCGATCGAGTCCACGTCGGCGAAGCGCTTGAAGAGGACCGCCTTGCCCTCCATCACCGGCTTGCTCGCCAGCGCGCCCAGATTGCCCAGCCCCAGGATCGCGGTACCATTGGAGATGACCGCGACCAGATTGCCCTTGATGGTGTAATCATAGGCCGCGTCCGGATCCGCCGCGATCGCGCGCACGGGGACCGCGACGCCGGGAGAATAGGCCAGCGAAAGATCGCGCTGGGTGGCCATCGGCTTCGATGCGACGATCTCGATCTTGCCGGGCCGACCCTGCGAGTGGAACAGCAGCGCCTCGCGATCGGTGAACTGGATCGCGCTGTTGCCGGGATCGTCGGACATGAATGGTCTCCTTGCACGCCGGTCTAGCGGCGGAAGCGTGTCCGACGCCAGCGCCGGGCGGCGGGGCAAAGGATCATTTGTTTCGGCGGGCGCGGTCGTCTGCCCGCTTCGGGACGGAGAAGCCTTACTTCCCCGCGTTCAGACCCATCGCCTCGGCAAGCGCTTTCAGGCGGCGGCGCACGGCGGGTGCCATCAGGGCGAGCAGATCGGCGGGCAGCACGAGGCGCAACGTCGCGCCGCTGCGCTCGATGCGGCTGCGTTCGAGGGGTGCAGCCGCGCCGCCGCCCAGCTTCTGCCCGAGCCGTAATGCCAGGCCCCAGGCGCGCGCGCGGTCCAGATCGGCATCGTGCGCGAGGGCACGCCACCGGCCGTAGCCATCGGTCAGATCGGAATCCTCGCCGCCGAAGCAGGCGTGCAGCGTGCTCGCGAGGATGGCGCGTTCGGGGAGCGTGATCCCCACCCAGGGGCCGTGCAGCGCCGCGTCAACCGCGCGCGCTGCCCGGAAATCGGGGTTGGCGGACCAGCCGATGTCGCTCAGGATCGCGGCCGCGTCGCGGATGCGTGTCAGCGGCGGCAGATCGTCCGCGAACAGCGGCGCGATCCAGCGCGCGAGCACCGGGCCGGTTTCGGCAAAACGTCCGCTGCGCGCGGCTTCGGCCTCGGCGGCAGCGAGCAACGGGTCCATCGCACGCACGGCGGGGGGGAGTTCGAGATACAGCAGTCCCTCGCGCAGGCCGTAGGACGAGGTCACGATCGCCGACGCGCCGATGCGGCGCACCACCTCGCCCAGCAGCGCCGCCGCGCCCGGAAGCGCGGGAACACGATCCTTCGCCAGATTGGGGATCGCCTTCAACGCCTTGGGTCCGAGACCGTGCAGCGCATGCGCAAGCCGCTCGGGCGCGTCGGCGGCCATCGTATATTGCTGCACCACCGGCAGCGGGTGATTGCCCAGCGCCATGTCCAGATGCGCCAGCGCGCGCCATGATCCACCCACCGCGTAGAAGGGCAGCCCCTCGCCCTCGCGCAGCCAGTCGAATCCGGCGAGCGCGCCCTCGATCAGCTGGTCGAGCGCCTTGCCCCCCTCGGCCTTGGCCGCCACCAGCTTGAGCGATCCGACCGGGACCGAGGCGCGCTCATATGGCTCGCCACCGTGCACGCGCACCAGTTCGAGCGAGCCGCCGCCCAGATCGCCCACGATCCCATCCGCGCCCGGGATGCCCGCGATGACGCCATAGGCGGAGCCGCGCGCCTCCGCTTCGCCGCTGATCACTTCGACGCGCAGGCCGGTGCGCGCCTCGACCCGCGCGACGAAATCGGCGCCATTGGCAGCCTGCCGCGTGGCGGCGGTGGCAACCGCGCGCGGGTTGGCGACTCCCATTGCCCGCGCGACCAGCGCAAAGCGCGCGAGGGCGGCCAGCGCGAGGTCCATCGCGCCTTCGTCCAGCCGGTCGCCCTGCGCGACGCCGCCGCCCAGCCCCGCCATGACCTTCTCGTTGAACAGCATCGCGGGCGCGCGTGTGCCGGTGCGATACACCACGAGGCGCACCGAGTTGGAGCCGATATCGATCACCCCCGAAACCCCGCCCGCATCGTTGGCGGGCGCGAGTGCATAAACGGGCTGCGGCGCGAGGGCGGCTTCGATCATTGGCACGTCCGGCGTTGGAGCAATGTTGACCAACGCCCCATCGGCGGCGACGGGGGCGAGCGCAAGCGCCAGCGCGCCCGCCTCGTGAGTATCACGCGATGGGCTTGGCACCCGGCGCGTCGCACCTGGCGAACTTGCCCTTGGCGTCCTTGCAGCGCGCGGGCTTGGCGGGCGCGGCGGCGGGCGGGCACTTCATGAACTTGCCCTTGGCATCCTTGCACGGCGCGGCGGCAAACGCGGGCGCAGCGGCGAGCGAGAGCGTGGCGAGCAGGATCAGAGGGACACGGATCATGGCAATTCCTTGCTGCGTTAACGATCACAATCCATCACGCCCGAAACATTTGCGCAAGATCGCCTGCGACGGACCGTACCTCGCCCCCCTAGCGGACGCGCTGAACGCTGCCTAAATTGCCGTCCATGTCGCGCTTGCTCGCCTATCTGGATTCGATCAAGGCGCGGGATCCCGCGCCGCGCTCGCGTTGGGAGGTGCTCTTTTACCCCGGCGTCTGGGCGATGGGAACGCACCGTGTCGCGCACGCGCTGTTCCGCGCGAACTGGTTCTTCCTCGCGCGGCTGATCAACCTTTTTGGCCGCGCGCTGACTGGCATTGAAATCCATCCCGGCGCGCGCATCGGCCACCGGCTGTTTATCGATCACGGCTTCGTTGTCATCGGCGAGACCGCCGAGATCGGGGACGATGTGACGATCTACCAGTTCGTCACGCTCGGCGGCACCGATCCTTCCAATGGCGTCCCCGGCAAGCGGCATCCCACGCTGGCGGACGGCGTAATTGTCGGATCGGGCGCGGCGATCCTCGGGCCGATCCTGATCGGCGCTGGCGCGCGCGTGGGGGCAAACGCGGTCGTCACGCGCGATGTCGCGCCGGGCGCGACCGTGGTTGGCATACCGGCCAAGCCCACCCCGGTGCTTGCCGAACATCATGAGCGGTTCATGCCCTATGGCACGCCATGCGACGGCGCGGCCGATCCCCTGAGCTGCCGCATCGAGGTGCTCGCGGGCGAGGTCGAACGGCTGCGCGCCGAATTGCGCGCCGCGCGTGCTGGCGGGGTTGCACGCGAGGACGACGGTGACCTGGCTCGGGAGCGCGCCGCCTGATGGCGAGCGTGATCGCGTTCCCCGCGCCGTCGCCAGCCCGCCCCCGCCAGACCGCTTTCGACCGTGCCGAACTGATGGCGATCCTCGACCTGTACGGCAGGATGGTGGCGGCGGGCCTGTGGCGCGATTACGCGATCGACATGCACGCCGAAGCCGCCGTCTTCAGCGCGTTCCGGCGCGCGAGCGAACGCCCCGAAGCCGAGGTGTGGAAACGCCCCGCGCTGCGCATGAAGCAAGGCATGTATGCGCTGGTAGGCGAGGCGGGTGCGGTCCTCAGGCGTGGGAGCGAGCTGAGCGGGGTGCTGGCCCCGCTGGAGCGGCGGCTGGTGAAGCTGGTTTGAAGGCGTTCAAGCCGCCTTCGCCACCGCCCCGTCCGCGTCCAGCGCATAGCCTGCGGAGCGTACGGTGCGGATCAGATCGGGGAGATCGTCGCCGTTGATCGCCTTGCGCAGCCGCCGGATGTGCACGTCCACGGTGCGCTGCTCGACATAAACGTCCCTCCCCCACACCGCGTCGAGCAGCTGCTCGCGACTGAAGACGCGGCCGGGGTTTTCGAGGAAATGGCGCAGCAGCCGGAACTCAGTCGGTCCCAGTGCCAGCGCCGCGCCGCCGCGCACCACCTTGTGGCCTGCGGTATCCATCGTGATGTCGGCAAATTCGAGCAGCCCGCCCGATAGCGCGGGCCGCAGCCGCCGCAGCACC